>NZ_JBHVFE010000234.1:0-13334 GCF_042801945.1 Kitasatospora sp. NPDC057542 | reverse complement strand
CCACGAGGGAGGGCCGGGCAGCGGCGTACGGGCGGAGCGTCAGGCGCCGATGGCGTGCAGACCGCCGTCGACGTGGATGATCTCGCCGGTGGTCTTCGGGAACCAGTCCGACAGCAGCGCGACGATGCCGCGGCCGGCCGGCTCCGGGTCGCTCAGGTCCCACTTCAGCGGGGAGCGGTGGTTCCAGGTGTCGGCCAGCTCGCCGAAGCCCGGGATGGACTTGGCGGCCATCGAGCCGATCGGACCGGCCGAGATCAGGTTGCAGCGGATGTCCCGCTCGCCCAGGTAACGCGCCAGGTAGCGGTTGGTCGACTCCAGGGCGGCCTTGGCCGGGCCCATCCAGTCGTACTGCGGCCAGGCGAACTGGGCGTCGAAGGTCAGACCGACCACCGAACCGCCGTCCTGCATCAGCGGCAGCAGCGCCGTGGTCAGCGACTTCAGCGAGTACGCCGAGACGTGCATCGCGGTGGCCACGGACTCCCACGGGGTGTCCAGGAAGCTGCCGCCCAGAGCGTCCTGCGGAGCGAAGCCGATCGAGTGGACGATGCCGTCCAGGGTCGGCAGGTGCTCGCGGACCTGGTCGGCGATGCCGGCCAGCTGCTCCGCGTTGGAGACGTCCAGCTCCAGCACCTTGACCGGGTGCGGCAGCTTCTTGGCGATCCGCTCGGTCAGGCTCGGACGCGGGAAGGCGGTGAGGATGATCTCCGCACCCTGCTCCTGCGCGAGCTTGGCGGTGTGGAAGGCGATGGAGGACTCCATCAGCACACCGGTGATCAGGATCCGCTTGCCTTCGAGGATTCCGCTCATGATCAGTGACCCATGCCCAATCCGCCGTCGACGGGAATGACGGCTCCAGTGATGTACGCGGCCTCGTCCGAAGCGAGGAACCGCACGGTGGAGGCGACCTCGGCGGGCGCCGCGTAGCGGCCCAGCGGCACGCCCGCGACGATCTCCGCGCGGCGCTCGTCACTGAGCACGGCGGTCATGTCGGTGTCGACGAAGCCGGGGGCGACCACGTTGACGGTGATGTTGCGCGGGCCGAGCTCGCGCGCCAGCGACCGGGCGAAGCCGACCAGGCCGGCCTTGGAGGCGGCGTAGTTGGCCTGGCCCGGGGAGCCGGACAGGCCCACCACGGACGAGATCAGCACGACGCGGCCCTTCTTGGCACGCATCATTAGCTTGGAGGCGCGCTTGACCACCCGGAAGGTGCCGGTCAGGTTGGTGTCCACGACGGAGGTGAAGTCCTCCTCGGACATGCGCAGCAGCAGGGTGTCGTTGGTGATGCCCGCGTTGGCGACCAGAACCTCGACCGCACCGTGCTTCTGCTCGATCTCGGTGAAGGCGGCGTCGACCTGCGCGGAGTCCGTGATGTCGCAGCGGACCGCGAGGACGTCGTACTTGGCCAGCGCCTCCGGCACCTCGCCCGAGCGGCTGGTGACGGCCACCTTGTCGCCCGCTTCGGCGAAGGCCTGGGCGATCGCGAGGCCGATGCCCCGGTTTCCTCCGGTGACGAGAACCGAGCGGCTCAACGATCCACCTCTCTCCGTGTGTGAGCGCGTACGTCGGAATGCGTACGCACTGTGACGCTATCGGGCGGTCGGCGGCGGCGGCGCATCGGGCTCCCACAGCGCCTTCCCGGCGGATCTGTCGCAATCCGACAATCCGTGCCCGCCCGTTCCGTCCCGGCGGCGGACATCGCCCAGGCCCGGGCGCTGCCCGGATCGGGGCGACTGTACGGGAACAACACGGGCGGGCACACCCGTTGCCCCCGTGGTGCGGGCCGGCCCGGGACCTGCCGTACCGATTCCCGACCATCCCGGCGAGCGACGAAGGCAGAGCGGATGACCAAGGCACGGCCCGGGAGCACCCACCGAGGCGGACGACTGCTGGCCCTCACCGCGCTGGCGGCCGGCCTGGGCGCGACCGTCTGGTCGCTGCGCGACCTGCCTGCGGCGTTCGGGCGACGGCCGGACGGCGAGCGCGAGGAGCGGGTGCGCAACTCCCCGCAGTACCGCGACGGTGTCTTCCACAACGCGCCCTCCGCGCTCGCCCGCGCCGCCGACGCCCCCGGCTTCGACGGCGCCACCGCCCGCCGGATGCTGTTCGAGCGGGCCGGCCGCGTCCCCGCCCACCCGGTGCCGACCGTCCGCCCCGCGACCCCGCCCGGACCGGCCGCCGAGGGCGTGGAGGTCACCTGGTACGGCCACGCCTCCGCGCTGGTGGAGATCGAGGGCTTCCGGGTGCTGCTCGACCCGGTCTGGAGCGACCGCTGCTCCCCCGCCGCGCACGTCGGCCCCAAGCGGCTGCACCCGGTGCCGGTCGAGCTGGAGGAGCTGCCGCAGGTCGACGCGGTGCTGATCTCGCACGACCACTACGACCACCTGGACATGGTGACGGTCAAGCGCCTGGTGCGCAGCCAGTCCGCGCCCTTCGCGGTGCCGCTCGGCATCGGCGCCCACCTGCGCCGCTGGGGCGTCCCCGAGCACCGGATCATCGAGCTGGACTGGGACGAGACCTGCACCCTGGGCGACCTGGTGCTCACCCTCACCGCGGCGCACCACTTCTCCGGCCGCGGGCTGACCCGCAACACCACGCTGTGGGGTTCCTGGGTGATCGCCGGCCCGAGCCGCAAGGTCTTCTACACCGGCGACTCCGGCTACTTCGAGGGCTACGCCCGGATCGGCGAGCAGCACGGCCCGTTCGACGCCGCGCTGGTCCAGATCGGCGCCTACGACGCGGCCTGGGCGGACATCCACATGACCCCCGAGGACGCCGTCCTCGCGCACAAGGACCTGACCGCCGGCCTGCTGGTGCCCGTCCACTGGTGCACCTTCAACCTGGGCCTGCACCCGTGGGCCGAGCCGATCGAGCGGCTGGTGACGGCGGCCAAGAGGCAGGCCGTCCCGCTGGCCGTCCCGCGCCCCGGCGAGCGGGTCGACGTCGACAACCCGCCGGAGCTGGACGGCTGGTGGGAGACCGTCGCCTGACGGCCCGTGCCGACACCCCCGGGCAGCGGGGACCGGAAGCGGGAATCGGCGGCCGAACCGTACTGGCCGAAACCGCAGCGCACCGGTCGAAATGCACTGGCCGGAAACCCGGTGGACGGGAAATGATGCGGTGTGGGCGCCCCTGTGGCGCCGCACCGCCACCCCCGCGACCTGGGAGCCCGATTGCCTCCGATCCCTCCGGCCGATCGCTCCGGCGCCCCGCACGGGCGCGCCGTCGACCCGCTGTTCCTCGCCCTGCCGCTGCGCCCCCTCGCCGACGCCGCGCTCACCCGGGCCCGCGAGCTGGGCGTGAGCCACGCCGACTTCCGCCTGGAGCGGATCCGCGGCGCCTCCTGGCGGCTGCGCGACGCGCGTCCGGCCGGCACCTCCGACAGCGTGCAGCTCGGTTTCGCCGTCAGGGTGCTGCTGGACGGCGCCTGGGGCTTCGCCGCCGGTGTCGACCTCACCCCCGACGCGGCGGCCCGGGTCGCCGAGCAGGCCGTCGCGGTGGCCCGCCTCTCCGGCGGGATCAGCCGGGCGGCCGGTTCCACCGAGCGGGTCGAGCTGGCCGACGAGCCGGTGTACCGGGATGTCACCTGGGTCTCCGCGTACGAGATCAACCCCTTCGAGGTGCCGGACGCCGAGAAGACCGCGCTGCTCGCCGAGCGCAGCTCCCGGCTGCTGGCCGCCGAGGGCGTCTCCCACGTCCGGGCGGCCCTGCGGACCGTCCAGGAGAACAAGTTCTACGCGGACACCGCCGGCACGGTGACCACCCAGCAGCGGATCCGGGTGTACTCCGACCTGGAGGCCACCTCGGTCGACGAGCGCACCGGCGCCTTCGACTCGATGCAGACCCTGGCCCCGCCGGTCGGCCGCGGCTACGAGTACCTCACCGGCGCCGGCTGGGACTGGGACGCCGAACTCGCCGAGCTGCCCGTCCTGCTGGCCGAGAAGATGAAGGCCCCGAGCGTCGAGGCCGGCCGCTACGACCTGGTCATCGACCCGACCAACCTCTGGCTGACCATCCACGAGTCGATCGGCCACGCCACCGAGCTGGACCGCGCGCTCGGCTACGAGGCCGCCTACGCCGGCACCTCCTTCGCCACCTTCGACCGGCTCGGCTCGCTCAAGTACGGCTCCGAGCTGATGCACGTCACCGGCGACCGCACCGCCGAGCACGGCCTGTCCACCATCGGCTACGACGACGAGGGCGTGGCCACCCAGTCCTGGGACCTGGTCAAGGACGGCATCCTGGTCGGCTACCAGCTCGACCGCGGCATGGCCGGGTTGAAGGGGTTCGAGCGCTCCAACGGCTGCGCCTTCGCCGACTCCCCCGCACACGTCCCGGTGCAGCGGATGGCCAACGTCTCGCTGCAGCCGGCCGCCGACGGCCCGGACACCGAGGGCCTGTTCGCCCAGGTCGAGAGCGGCCTCTACATCGTCGGCGACCGCTCCTGGTCGATCGACATGCAGAGGTACAACTTCCAGTTCACGGGGCAACGCGCCTACGCCATCAAGGACGGCGAACTCGCCGGCCAGGTCAAGGACTTCGCCTACCAGGCCACCACCACCGACTTCTGGGGCTCGATGGCGGCGGTCGGCGGCCCGCAGACCTACCGCCTCGGCGGCGCCTTCAACTGCGGCAAGGCGCAGCCCGGTCAGATCGCGGCGGTCAGCCACGGCTGCCCGTCGGCGCTGTTCCGCAACGTCAACGTGCTCAACACCCAGCAGGAGGCGGGTCACTGATGACCGCGAAGCAGCCCCACGAACTCGTCGAGCTGGCGCTCGGCCTCTCCCGCGCCGACGGCTGTGTGGTGATCGCCGACGAGGAGTCCACCGCCAACCTGCGCTGGGCCGGCAACGCGCTGACCACCAACGGCGTCACCCGCAGCCGCCGTCTCACCGTGATCGCCACCGTGGCCGGCGCCGAGGGCACCGCCTCCGGCGTGGTCTCCCGCGAAGCCGTCACCGCGGAGGAGGTGGAGGACCTGGTGCGGGCCGCCGAGGAGGCCGCCCGCGCGGCCGGACCAGCCGAGGACGCCCAGCCGCTGATCGCCGACCAGCCCTCCTCGCCGGACTTCACCGAGCCGCCCGCGGTGACGTCCATCGAGGTGTTCGACGCCTTCGGCCCGGCCCTCGGCGAGGCCTTCGCCCGCGCCGCCGCCCAGGGCGAACTGCTCTACGGCTTCGCCCGGCACGAGATGACCTCCAGCTACCTGGGCAGCTCCACCGGCCTGCGGCTGCGCCACGACCAGCCCACCGGCATGGTCGAGATCAACGCCAAGACCGCCGACCTGTCCGGCTCGGCCTGGGTGGGCGCCGCCACCCGGGACTTCGCCGACATCGACGTCGCGGCCCTGCACGCCGAGCTGACCAGGCGGCTCGGCTGGGGCGCCCGCAAGGTGGACCTGCCTGCCGGACGGTACGAGGCGCTGCTGCCCCCCTCGGCCGTCGCCGACCTGCTGATCGTCCTCAACTGGTCCTCCGGCGGCCGGGACGCCCAGGAGGGCCGGACGGTCTTCTCCAAGCCCGGCGGAGGCACCCGGCTCGGCGACAAGCTCAGCGGCCTGCCGCTGACGCTGCGCTCCGACCCGCACGAGCCCGGCCTGGAGGCCGTGCCGTTCGTGCTCGCCCACTCCACCGGCGGGGACTACTCGGTCTTCGACAACGGCCAGCCGATCGCCGCCACCGAGTGGATCCGCGAGGGCGTGCTGAACGACCTGATCACCAGCCGCCACTCGGCCGCCCTCACCGGCCTGCCGCTGCGCCCGGCGATCGACAACCTCGTGCTGGAGACGGCGGACCAGGAGTCGGCACCGACCCTGGACGAGATGATCGCCCGCACCGAACGCGGCCTGCTGCTCACCTGCCTCTGGTACATCCGCGAGGTCGACCCGGCGACGCTGCTGCTCACCGGACTCACCCGGGACGGCGTGTACCTGGTGGAGAACGGCGAGGTCGTCGGCGAGGTCAACAACTTCCGGTTCAACGAGTCCCCGGTGGACCTGCTCAACCGGATCACCGAGGTGGGCCGCACCGAACGCTGCCTGCCCCGCGAGTGGAGCGACAACGTCACCCGCACCGCGATGCCACCCGTGCGTGTCACGGACTTCAACATGAGTTCGGTCAGCCAGGCCTCTTAGCCACTGACCAACGGGGGATACGAGAGACATGATGGACGAGAAGCGCCTGGTCAGGTCGAGCAAGATGCTGTCACGCATCCTGCGGCACGAGCCCGGGCTGGTGGGAGTCACGCTGGACGGGGCCGGCTGGGTCCGGGTCGACGAGTTGCTCGCCGCGCTCGCCGCCCGGGGTCGGCCACTCACCCGGGCCGAGCTGGACCACGTCGTGGCGACCAACAACAAGCGCCGCTTCGGCTACTCACCGGACGGTCTCTCGATCCGCGCCAACCAGGGCCACACGGTGGCGGTCGACCTCGGTCTGGCCGCCGCCGTGCCGCCGCCCGTGCTCTACCACGGCACCGCCGACCGGCACCTGGCGGCGATCTTCCGCGAGGGCCTGCGCCCGATGGCCCGCCAGGACGTCCACCTCTCGGCGGACACCGAGACGGCGACCAGGGTCGGCGCCCGGCACGGCCGTCCGGTGGTGCTGACCGTGAACGCCACGGCGATGACGGCGGCCGGCCACGAGTTCCGGCTCAGTGAGAACGGCGTCTGGCTCACCGACGCCGTGCCCCCGCAGTACCTCTCCCGGCGCTCGTAGCCCGCCGGGCCGCACCACCGCGCCGGTGCCCGCTGCCGAAGGGCCTGTCCGCTCCGCCGGTCAGGCCCTTCGCGTACCCGGCCGGGTGGCTCCGGTCCACCCGGTCTCGTCGCCGCCCGGGTCCGGGCGTACCGTGAGGATTCCGCGCGGCCAGGCGCGCGGGTGCGTGACGAGGGCGGTAGGACACATGGGCAAGAGCGCCGGCGGCGGGCAGGTCTTCCGGATCACGGGAGCGCGCAGCAGCCTCACCGAGGATGTCCGGGGGCGCCAGCGCCGCTACGTCATCTCGATGCTGGTCCGCACGGCCTGCGTGCTGCTCGCCGTGGTGCTGTGGGACGTCCAGCGGGTGCTGGCGCTGGCCGCGCTGGCGGGCGCTGTGCTGCTGCCCTACTTCGCGGTGCTGATCGCCAACGCGGGCCGGGAACGGGCCCCGGGTCTGCCGAGCACCTTCGACATTCCGCTCGACACCCCGGTGATGATCGGCCCCGGTGGGACGGGTGGGGCTGGTGCGAAAGCCGGCGCAGGAGAGGCAAAGGCCGTTCCCACCGATCCTTCACAGGACGTGGACTGACCGTCCGTTTGATACTGTTTCGCCCTCGTTCGGCTCAGCGAAAGCTCAAAAGAAGCTCAGATTAATCATGCAAGACCTCCCCATCCGAGGGTCTCGGCGTGACATACTGCGTACGCGCTCCGCATCCCCCGTCGGAGCGACGGACCGACGCCGGGCGGCTCCCCCCGTGGCTGCCCGGCGTCGTCATGCCCGGATCCGGACGGTCCGAGCGGGCGTGACAGACTGGCGGTGCAGACGTACCCGCCAATCGTTGAGGACGGCCCGATGGACACCTCGCAGACGCCGATCTGCTCCGCCAAGGGCTGCCGGGCGGACGCCGGCTGGGTGCTGGTATGGAACAACCCCAAGTTGCACACTCCGGACCGCCGCAAGACCTGGCTCGCCTGTGACGAGCACCGCGAGCACCTGTCCCAGTTCCTCGGGGTCCGCGGCTTCCTCAAGGAGATCATCGCCTTCACCGACTGGACCCCCGAGGCCGCCGAGGGCTCCGGCAAGCCGTCCTAGCCGCCGATCGGCCTCGGAGAGAACGGCCTAGCCTCCGATCGCGGACATCGGCCGCTCGGGCTGGAGGAACTCCGGGTTGTCGATCCCGGCCCCGGCCTTCTTGCCCCACATCGCCGCCCGCCACAGCCCGGCCAGTTCGGCGTCGTCCGCACCCGAGCGCAGCGCGGTGCGCAGGTCCGTCTCGCCGGTCGCGAACAGGCAGTTGCGCACCTGGCCGTCGGCGGTCAGCCGGGTGCGGTCGCAGGCCCGGCAGAACGGGCGGGTGACCGAGGCGATCACCCCCACCCGACCGGGGCCGCCGTCCACCAGCCAGCGTTCGGCGGGTGCCGCGCCCCTACGCGCGGACGGCTCGGGGGTCAGCGCGAAGCGGGCCTGGAGCAGGTCCAGGATCTCCGTCGCGGTGACCATCGACGCGCGGTCCCAGCCGTGCTGGGCGTCCAGCGGCATCTGCTCGATGAAGCGCAGCTCGTAGCCCTTCTCCAGGCACCAGGCCAGCAGGTCGGCCGCCTCGTGGTCGTTGACCCCGCGCATCAGCACCGCGTTCAGCTTCACCGGCGCCAGCCCGGCGGCCTCGGCGGCGGCCAGCCCGTCCAGCACGTCCTGGTGGCGGTTGCGGCGGGTGAGGGTGCGGAACACCTCGGGGTCGAGAGTGTCCAGCGAGACGTTGACCCGGTCGAGGCCGGCCTCGCGCAGTGCCGTCGCGGTACGGGCCAGCCCGATGCCGTTGGTGGTCAGCGAGAGCTCCGGGCGCGGCTCCAGCTCCGAACAGGCGGCGACGACGGCGACCAGTCCGGGGCGCAGCAGCGGCTCGCCGCCCGTGAAGCGGACCTCGCGCACGCCCAGGTCGCGCACGGCGATGGTGACCAGCCGGACGATCTCCTCGTCGGTCAGCAGGTCCGGCTTGGCCAGCCACCGCAGGCCCTCCTCCGGCATGCAGTAGGTGCAGCGCAGGTTGCACCGGTCCGTGAGGGAGACCCGCAGGTCGACGGCCTGTCGTCCGAAGGTGTCGAGCAGCACGTACGTCCTTCCCCGAGATGCGGCCGGCCCGGCCACCGTCACGGCGGGCCGGGCCAGCATAGTCATCGCGGGACGATCAATGGGCGCCCAGCCCGGTCAGCGAGCGAACCTCCAGTTCAGCGTACTTCGCCGGGTCGGCGCGTTCCCTGGACAGCAGCGTGCCGAGCCAGCCGGCCAGGAAGCCGACCGGGATGGAGACCAGGCCTGGGTTCTCCAGCGGGAACCAGTGGAAGTCGGAGTGCGGGAAGAGCGAGGTCTTCCCGCCGGAGACCACCGGGGAGAAGACCACCAGCGCCACCGAGGTGATCAGACCGGCATAGACCGAACTGACCGCGCCGACGGTGGTGAAGCGCTTCCAGAACAGCGAGTAGAGCAGGGTGGGCAGGTTGGCGGAGGCGGCGACCGCGAAGGCCAGGGCGACCAGGGCGGCGGTGTTGAGCTTGTCCGCGAAGAGGCTGAGCACGATCGCCACCGCCCCGATCGCGACCGCGGCCCACTTCGCCGACAGCACCTCCTCCTTCTCGCTCGCCTTCCCGCGCCGAATCACGTTGGCATAGAGGTCGTGCGCGAAGGAGGCCGAGGAGGCGAGCGTGAGCCCGGCGACCACGGCCAGGATGGTGGCGAAGGCGACCGCCGAGATCACCGCGAGCAGGATCGCGCCACCGGTGGTCCCGGCGCCTCCGCCGAGCGCCTCGGCCAGTTGCGGGGCCGCGGTGTTGCCCGCCGCGTTCGCCGTCTTGATCGCCTTGGAGCCGACCAGTGCGGCCGCGCCGAAGCCGAGCGCCAGGGTCATCAGGTAGAAGACGCCGATGATTCCGATCGCCCAGAGCACCGATTTCCGGGCCGCCTTGGCGGTGGGAACGGTGTAGAAGCGGACCAGGATGTGCGGCAGGCCGGCGGTGCCGAGCACCAGCGCAATGCCCAGGCTGATGAAGTCGAGCTTGGCGGTGCTGCTGCCGTACTTCTGCCCTGGCTGGAGGAAGGCCTCGCCCTTGCCGCTCGCGCTCGCCGCCGCGCCGAGCAGTTCGGAGGGGTTGAAGTGGTACTTGGCCAGCACCAGGACGGTCATCAGCGCGGCGCCGGCAATCAGCAGCACCGCCTTGACGATCTGCACCCAGGTGGTGCCCTTCATCCCTCCTATCACCACATAGATGATCATCAGTGCGCCGACCCCGACGATGGTCCAGCGCTTGGCGGCGTTTCCCTCGGCCCCCAGCAACAGCGCCACCAGGGTGCCGGCGCCGACCATCTGGGCGAGCAGGTAGAAGATCGAAACCACGATGGTGGAGACGCCCGCCGCGGTGCGCACCGGGCGCTGGCGCATCCGGAAGGCGAGCACATCGGCCATGGTGAACCGGCCGGAGTTGCGCAGTGGTTCGGCGATCAGCAGCAGCGCGACCAGCCAGGCGACCAGGAAGCCGATCGAGTAGAGGAAGCCGTCGTAGCCGCTGAGCGCGATGGTCCCGGCGATGCCGAGGAAGGAGGCGGCGGACATGTAGTCGCCGGAGATGGCCAGACCGTTCTGGAAGCCGGTGAAGCCGCGGCCGCCGGCGTAGAAGTCGGAGGCGCTCCTGGTCTGCCGTCCGGCCCACACGGTGATGCCGAGAGTGGCCAGGACGAAGACGCCGAACAGGGCCATGGTCAGGCCGCGGTGCTCGGTGGCGGAGCTGGCGAGCGGGATCATTCGGCAGACTCCCGGGGGGCGTGGACGACGGCGCCGTGCGCCTCGCGGATCGCCGCGGCGGACGGATCGATCCGCCGGTCCGCGTAGCGGGCGTACCAGGCGGCGATGGCGAAGGTGGTCGCGAACTGCAGCAGCCCGAGCACCAGGGCCACGTTGACGTGCCCGAGGACCTTGGTGCGCATCAGCCCCGGGGCATAGCAGGAGAGCAGGACGTAGAGCAGGTACCAGAGCACGAAACCGATGGTGACCGGGAAGGCGAAGCTGCGGAACGAGCGCCGCAGGGTACGGAACTCCTCGCTGTCGTCGACGAGTCGGGCTTCCGTGGCGGCGGTGGTGAGCGGCGGCGAATCCACGCTGTCTCCTCACTCCTTCGGCGTATTTGTCACACGGGGGCGGGAATGATCGAACGTGAGGGGCGCCACATGTCTGGTGCGCGCCGCGCAATGCTAGAAGCGTCCTGCCCGCCCCGGAAGGGGTTGACCGCGGTCAGTCGACCGTTCACCCCTTCGCACCATCTGATTGGCCGAAAAGCAGCTCATTTCGACGAATGTGCCGCATGCGATCAAATCCCGTCGGCTCCAACGGTTCGCGATGGTAGCCTCCAGCCACTCATCTGATCTTCATAAAGTCCCATCGTTGACGCAGCCTCTTCGCAACTCTGGCTATTCGTCAATTCACGGCCATGATCGATGAGATGGGCACACCACCGCCAGGGGGGAACTCCACACGCCATGACCCGCAGATCCGCGACCACCCGACTCCTCGCGCTGCCATTCCTGGCCTCCGCGCTCGCCCTCACCAGCCCGCTCCCCAGCGCCTCCGCCGCCCCGGCCGACGCTACCGCTACCCCGGCTGCCCTGCCGGAGGTCGTGGTCCCGGGCGAGCCCCTGCCCCAGCCCCGGACCGAGACGCTGCTCGCCGCCGGGGCCAAGGGGTTCTTCCATACCACTCAGGACGACACCTTCGCCTGGACCGCATACGACACCGGGGCCACCACGGTGGTCGGCCACTACGACGAAACCAGGCCCGATCCCGGTCTGCACGGCGCGGGTTCGGACTTCACCGTCGACGCAGATCCGCGTCAAACCGGCAGGACGTGGAAGCTCCAGGACATGTCAACCGGGGCGGCTGCCACGGTGGACGGCCCGGAGTCCGCATGGATCCGGGGTGTCTACGGTGACGCCGTGCTCACCGAAGGGTCCGCGACGTACCCCGGGCCGCTGCGCTTCCTGCGTCCCGACGGCAACGGCGGCACCACCGTCGTGTCCGTCACCAGCTGGGCGAACGCCGGCCTGACGCCGGGCTCCACCCAGCCTCTGGGCGGGGACGCGCGCGAAGCGGCGTTCGGGCTGTACTTCAACGACGGCTACCGGATCGCCCTGGCCGACACCCACACCGGGGCGCTCCGGGTCTCACCGCTCCTCCCCTCGCCCCGGACCACCGGGGGATGTGACAACCCGCTCATGGCCGTGGACACCACGCAGCTCGCCTGGCTCGGCGGCGACTGCAAGATCCACGTCCTGTCCCGGGCCGACCTGAACGCGCCCGACCGGACGGTCCCGGTCGACTACTACGACCAGCCCCGCGCGCTCGGTCTGTCCGGCGACTGGGTGCTGACCGTCAACCGCAGCGGCTACGACCAGCGGGACTCGGACATCCCGGTCCAGCGGGAGCTGGTGGCCACCCCGGTCGGGGGCGGCGATCCCGTCGTGGTGCTGTCCCACGCCTCCGAGACCATCGCCCAGGCTCCCGACGGCACCGCGCTCGTGGAGGGCGGCGACACCGCCGCCGACTGGACGGTCCGCAAGGTCACGGCCACGGGTGGCACAGCGCCCACCGCCGTGGCGACCGAGTACCGGGTGGCCCCGGAGGCGTACCACCTGGACAGCCTCGATCTGTCCGCCAACACCCTGATCAGCGCCGAGGGCGGCAACTACCTCGGCGAAGGCTTCTACGGCCGTCAGGGCACGCTCGGCGACACGCCGACCGTCTCGGCCCGGACGCCCCTGGGCCGAGACGGCTACCTGAGCCCCCACGTCTCCTGCGGTGGCGGCCCTGCCATCTGCACGGACATGGCCGGGACCGGCGACGGCCGGGTCGTCCACCTCAACAGCAGCATCAACAGCTTGTCCGTACGCCGGGGCGACAAGTACCAGGAGATCGCCCTCGACCGGGCCGTTCGCCCCAGGGAGGTCGTCGGAGCCTCCGGCCGGTACGTCCTGCTGGACACGTCGTACTGGCCGCAGAGCACGCTGGCCGTGGTGGACCTCGACGGCTCCACCCCGGGCACGACCGTGGCGACGGCTTCCGGCAACGTCGGCACGATCGACGACGGACGGCTCATCACCGCCGGCGCGAAGACCGGAGAGGTCGTCGTCCTGGACCTGGCCACCCAGCAGTCCCGGACGCTGCAGACCGGCAGGGACTGCAAGATCACCCAGCTGAAGTCCGCCGGCGGGTGGCTCTACTGGAACTGCTGGTTCGACGGTGCCACCGGATCGGCCGGGTTGCTGCGCCCCGACGGCACGAGCCTGCCCATCGAGGTTCCGGCACGCGCCCAGGGCATGGGCAGGGGCTTCCTCGTGTACACCCCCAGTGACGAGGGCATGAGCACCGTGGTCGACTTCCACACGGGCGTCCCGGTGACCAAGCCCCTCAACGCTCATCTCCCCGCCGACCAAGCCTTCGACTACGAGTGGAGCGCCGACCGCTTCGGCGGCGGTCTGGCCTACGTCGACAAGTACCAGAACATCCATCTGGTCTCCGTCATCGCTCCGGACTCCGCCTCCCTCTGATCCCTCTCCGGAGAACGGCACCGGCCCGTGCCGCGCCCACACGGGGCGGCACC
>NZ_JBHVFE010000233.1:0-13390 GCF_042801945.1 Kitasatospora sp. NPDC057542 | reverse complement strand
CGCCCGGGGGACGCGCCGGGCGAGTGCGGGCAGGGACGCCGATCAGCAGTAGGTGTAGAACCCCTCTATCACGGTAACGGTCCGCTGGTCCGCGCAGGATGACGGCGTGCTCGGGTCGGTGGGCTGCTCGCCCTCCAGCAGGCGCTCCGCCGCCTCGATCACGGCGAAGGTGTCCTCGGCAAGCATGTTCTGCGACAACGCAGTTCTCCTCTCGGGGAAAGTGGACCGCCGGCCTGCCGCCGGATGCGGGTCGCGCCGGAGGTCCGAACTGGCCGTGACGCTACGGCAGCGGGAGCCGGGACAGTTGTGCGTCCGTGCACGGGAAATGTCCCAGAAGAGAAACTGAACTGACGATCTATCGGTCGATCGGCCCGAGGCGGGAGGTGAGTTGACCGGATACTCGGAGGCGTCGGCTTCGCGGGGAATGGATGGGCGAAACGCTGGTCGGGCGCGAGCACGACGTGAGGTGGCTCGGCGGGCTCCTGGCCGATCTCCAAGGCGCTGGCGGGGTATAGGTGCTGGGAGGCCAGGGAGGACCAGGGGGCGGTGGCTGCGCGCCGCCGGGCCGTCGGCCCGTTGGATCAGAGGCTGAAGCGGGTGCGGTGGGTGATGGGAATCAGGTCGGTGTACTCGGGGTGCTTGATCATCCAGTCGCGGATGAAGGGGCAGTAGGGCAGGACGGCGAGCTGGTGCTCGCGGGCCGCGTCCAGGGCGGTGCGGGCCAGCCGGCTGCCGAGTCCGCGGCCCTCAAAACGGGGGTCGATTCCGGTGTGGATGAAGGCGATCTCGTTGCCGGAGCGGTGGTACTCGGCGAAGCCGGCGAGTTCGCCGTCGTCGTGGATCTCGAACCGGGACTTCGCGGTGTTGTCGGTGACGGACTGTTCCATGATTTCCTCCTCGGGTATGGCCGATCGCGGGGTCGTACCCTCGAATTATGGTTCAATGCTCAACATTTTCTCGGGTGGCTAGTTGCGCAGCGACGGCTTCGGCATGCCCCCTGCTCATCGCGGTTCGGCGATGAGCAGGGGGCCGCGCGGGCGGACGGTGGCGGCGGTGGCGTTCTCCCTGACCGGGGTGGCCGTGGCCGGCCTGAGCCGCAGGCGGGCGAGGACGGCTGCGGCGATGACGAGCATCTCGGTCCAGGCGAAGGACTCGCCGACGCACTTGTGATGGCCGGCGCCGAAGGGGATGAACAGCCTGGCTGGGGTGCGATCCGCAGGACGGCGCCAGCGGTCGGGGTCGAATCGCAAGGGGTCGGGGTGGAGCTGGGGGGAGCGGTGCAGTGCGGTCGGGCTGAAGAGGACCTCCGCCCGCGGAGGCAGGAGGATGCCGCCGTAGTGGAGCGGCGCCACCGTCCGGCGCATCAGGATCCAGTTGGGGGTGTGGAGCCGGAGGGTCTCGGTGATCGCGTGCCCCGTGCGTTCCAGGTGCGGCAGGTCGTCCGGGGACACGGCGCCGTTGGCAGCGACGGCGCGCACCTCCTCGCTCAGCTCGTCCTGCAGGTCCTGGTGCTGGGCGAGTTCGTGGAAGAGCCAGGCGAGGGTGGTGGCGGTCGTCTCGGTGCCGGCCAGGAGCAGCGAGACCGCTTCGTCCCGTACCTGGGCCGGTGCCATGGCGAGGCCGGTCTGCTCGTCTCGGGTGGTCAGCAGCAGGGAGAGCAGCGTGTCGTCCGGGCCCTGGTGTTGGCCGGTGGCCTGTGTGACGATCTCGTCCACGACGGCGCGCAGGTCCCGGACCGCTGTGTCGAAGCGCCGGTTGGCCGGCACGGGCAGCTTCTCCAGCAGCGGTGAGGGGTAGAGCGCCCGTTGGACGAATCCGGTGAGGACCACGGGCACGGCCCGGTCGATCCGGGCTTTCTGGGCGAGGTTCAAGTGGGTGGCGAACAGCGCCTCGGCCACGATGTCCCGGGCGAGTTCGTGCATGCGTGGCTCGATCGGTGCGGCCCGTCCGGGCTCCCAGCGGGACACCGCCGCCGCTGCCAGTCGCGCGGTCGACGTGGCGTACCGGCGGATGCTGTCGCGGTGGAAGGCCGGCTGGACCAGCCGCCGCTGGCGGAGGTGGAACGCGCCCTCGGAGACGAACAGACCGTTGCCCAGCACGCCGCGGGCCTTGTCGAAGACGAAGCCCTTCTCGGTCTTCGCGGCGTCCTTGACGAGCAGCCGGTGGACGAGTTCGGGATCGGTGAGCACGTGAACCGGCCTGCGCCACAGGTGGATCCGCACCACCGGCCCATGGTCGGCCAGTGACTGCAGGAAGGGCACGGGGCGGGTCAGCAGCGGGAGCAGGTGTCCGAGCAGGGGCAGGCGGCCCGGCGCACGCGGCGCGGCGTCGGCCTGGGGGGCGTCCTGGCGCATCAGTGCCTCGCCGGAGGTGTCGGCACGTCGAACCGGGAGCTGCTGCGGGACCAGTCGATGTGCCCGCGCAGCCACAGCCCGAGGCTCCGGGCGTACGCGGAGGCCGCGTTACTGCCGCCCGCGTGGATGGTCCGGCTCAGCTCGACGAACGCGCGCATCTCGGCGTCACGCAGGGCGACGGCCGACTGCCGGGCCTCGGCCGGCGAGCAGCGGTGGTGGCGGGCCAGGACCTCGACCAGGTTGTGGTGGCCCTGGCCGCCCGCGGTCTCCTTGGCGTGGGAGTACAGGTCGTTGTCCCAGCTCACCAGGTTCGCCGTGAGGTCCCTGAGCCTGCGCAGCGACGGGCCGTCCGCCTCCGCGGCCGGGACTTCGTAGCCGGCCGCGACGTCGACCAGGGCGAGGCAGGTGTACGTCGCCCCGGCGTGCCTGCGCATCGCCACGTATTCGGACAGGCCCGGGACCGTGCCCGCCTCGCGGTTGGCGGCCTCCCACACCTGGGCGGAGAGGTAGTCGCGGACCGTGCACTCCCAGCGGAACAGCTGTGACGGCGAGGCCTGCGCGGCGACCCGGTCCCGGATCTCCCGCAGGGCCGGCGCATAGGCGCCGACCGGTCCGGACACCTCGCCGCTGGGCGGCTCGGGGTCGATCACCCGGGCGAGCAGAGCGGTCGTGCGGGCCAACGGCCCGGGGCGGGAGCCGCGTTCACGGTCCTCGCAGTACCCGTCGTCGAAGGCGAAGAGCCACACGTACCAGTCGGACAGCAGGCGCAGCATCTCGGCGGAGACCTCGGGGTTGGTCCGCGCGGCCAGGTGACCGCTGCGCTGGCGCCCGATCCGGTCCGACTGCCGCAGCTGTCCGTCCAGCAGCCGGTGGCGCGCCAGCCAGTCCAGGCTCTGCCGGTCGGCCTGCTCGGCGTGGGAGTTCGTCAGGGAGGGGAAGGGGCACCATAAGCCGTCCGAGAGGTTGCGTGGTTGCCCGTCGCGGAGATCGGTCATTGTTCTGTCGGCCCTTCCTCTGGTTGGGGTCGCGGCCGGCTTTCCGTGCCCCCGGGATGACCGCGTGGGGCCGCCCGGCCTGCGGGGAGGCCGAAACTAGTTCGGTTCGGGGCAGGGCTGTGGACTGCGCGCGCATCCGTAGTTGCCTCCCGGCGCACCGCCGGCCGCCTCGCAACGCTTCGCCTCGCGCCGCCCGGATCTCCGGGCAGTTCGCTGTGCGGCGCGGGCCATGGGCTTCCCAGTGGGGCCGTCTTCTGATGGATCGCCATCGCAGTGCCTTGCGCACTCCCCGGTGGGCGCGGGCGACGAGGCTTGCTTGCGGGAGAGCGGCGATGCCGGACCAGCCTGAACAGCCGGCCGAACGACCCGCCAGGGCGCGGCAGTCAGATGATCCAAGGCGTCGACGCGGCACCGCGCCAATCTGGTTGCGCGCGTGCGGGACCTCGGCGGCGGGGGGCAGTCGGATGGGCGTGCGGGTGACGACGGCGTCGGTGGCAGACGGCGAGAAGGCGGCCTTTGGGGCTCCTGTGCCTGCCTTCAGCGTATGGAAGCGCACCCTGATGGTCGAAAACACCGTGGTCGAGGGTGCCCGCTGGGACGAATCGGAACAGTGTGTGGTCGTGTCGGTACGGCCTGACGCGCGGCGGCGTGGGCGGTGCGGGCTGTGCCGGCGCTCGCGCCAGTGCCGGCCGAGGTCCGGGGACAGTGTTCCGGTCAGTGGCGGATGTCGACGCGGATCCGATTCGTTCCGCGTTCGCGGCCGTGCTCCCCGCCGCGGCTGGCCGCGACGGCGGCGAAACCGCCCCGCGGCCAGCCTCGGACAACGGCCGCGACGCCGCCACGAACCGCCGGCTGGAGGACCTCCTCGCCGCCCCACCATCTGCCTCGGAGGTGTCAGGTCCAGGGACTGCCTGAGCTCGCGGTGCCCGCACCCGATCGACGGCTGCCTCACCCGGACCGGTCTGAACATGAACGACTGACCCCAGCCGCCACCGACATCACGAATTCAAGTTCAGTAATACCCGATTGGCCCACTTGGATTGCCGGCCCCAGTGGAATGCGTCGATCATAATCGTGCAACGCTCCCGGGCCGGAATGCTTCGCCGTCACCCCGAGAGGAGCGTCCTCGCGCATGTCAGCCAGCGCGTAGCGCGCCTCGGCCTGCCGTCGGTGAACGGGTCAGAACGCCGACGGCTGCGCGACCAACAGCATGAAAGGAAGCGCTCGGTATGGCGAATGCGGAACTCAGGAAGGTCCTTATCACGGGAGCGGGCACCGGCTTCGGGTTCGAAGCCGCCATGCGCCTGGCCGAGAAGGGCTTCGACGTGATCGCCGGGGTGGAGATCTACGCCCAGGTGCAGACATTGAAGTGGCAGGCAGTCGAGCGCGGAGTCAAGCTTCAGGTCGAAAAGCTCGACGTCACGAACGACGGTGACCGTCGAAAGGCCCTCAGCTGGGGTGTGGAAATCCTCGTAAACAATGCCGGTGTCGGCGAAGGCGGCTCCACAGTTGACATTCCCGAGTCGAACATTCGGCACCAGTTCGAGGTCAACGTCACGGGGCCCCTGGTCCTTACGCAGGGGATCGCCAAGCAGATGATCAAGCGTGGGGCAGGCCGCATCGTCTGGGTTTCTTCGCGGGAGGGCCTGAACGTCAACCCGTTCACTGGCATCTACTCCGCCTCCAAGCACGCAGTCGAGGCCATCGCCGAGACGATGGCCTACGAGCTGCAGGAGCACAACATCGAAGTCGCCACGGTCAACCCCGGGCCCTTCCTGACCGGGTTCAACGACCGCATGTTCCAGACCTGGGAGAGCTGGGAGGATGACCCGTCCCAGCGGCTCTTCGACTACTCCAAGCTCTCCTTCCCCCGCGCGCAGTTCGACCCTGAAGCGGTCTATGCGACCTTGACGGCCGTCGCTGCCGGCGAGGTCGACAGTTACCGAAATTTGGAGCCCAAGTTGATGCTTGAAGAAACCAGGCATCTTCAGGAGGTTCCGTGGGAGCGCAAGATCACGGACGGCCTTGGGACCCGGCACCCGTCCATCCAGCATTCCTACGAAATGAAGCCGGAGACTCCTGTCGCCAAGTGACCCCCACTCCTCAGGTGATCGCGAGCAGAAGAGACTCCTGGTTTGCGTCGGCGGTCGCGCACCGCCCATTCTCCGCTGCTGTAAGGGCGTTCGTACCCGAGGATGGTCGTCGCATTTGCTTGGCGGCACGCTCGGGACCCGGCAGCCGGTTGCCCCGAACGATGACGTCAACCTGGGGAAGTCCAGCAACGTCAGTTTCCCGACTGCTGTGCACATGGCCTCCGCGTAGGAGGTCGAGACAAAGTGACGGATCGTCTGATCGGTCACGGTCTGCGATGTCATGGAGTTCTCGACGCCTCGTGATCCCGATGGAAGACCATGCCTTCCGCCGTATCATCACCGGTCCCGCCTGCTCTTAACCGACTCCGCAACCGAGTCCCGCCGGATTGCGACCTGAACCGCTTTCGCTGGTATCAGATTCCTCCAACCTTCAGAGGCGCTCTCTCATGGCCAAGATCCTTTTCGTGATGACCGGAGCAAGCTACTGGACGCTCAGGGACGGTCACCGGCACCCGACCGGCTACTGGGCTGAGGAGTTCACAAGTCCGTACAGCGTGTTCACCGGGGCCCGCCACGAGGTCACCATCGCCACCCCGGGTGGTGTCGTACCCGTCTGCGACACCATGAGCCTGCGACCCCGCTTCACAGGGGGAGAAGATGCATCCGTGAAGCAGGAAGGCATCATCGAGGAGGCTGAGCAGCTTCGCCACGCCATCCCGATCAAGGACGTGGACCTCCATGACTACAACGCGGTCTACTACCCGGGAGGCCACGGCCCCATGGAGGACCTCTGGTGCGATGCTGATTCCGGGCTGCTACTGAGGAGGGCCCTCGCGTCCGGCAAACCGCTCGGCCTCGTCTGCCATGCCCCGGCGGCACTGCTCGCCACCCGGGACGAGAAAGGTAACACGCCGTTTTCCGACTACCGCGTCACCGGCTTCACGAACGACGAGGAGGCGGGCGTCGGCTTCGCCGACAAGGCCAAGTGGCTCATGGAGGACGAGGTCAGAAACCTTTCCACAGACTACTCGCGCGGCCCGATGTGGGAGTCATACACGGTGGTTGACCGCAACCTGTACACCGGACAGAATCCGGCGTCCTCTGGCCCCCTGGCTACGATCATGCTCAAAAGCCTCTCGTAGGGATCACGCGCGGAGCGCGCCGCACATACCTGCGGATCGCCGCCACCTGGCCCTGGCGCTCAAGCGCGAGAGGCTGGTCTTCCGCGATCTGGCCCACAGCCTGCCTGTGGGGGATCTGACAGGAATCCCGCGGCCGGTCCCCGCCGACCTGCCGGCCGGCTTGCTCGACCAGGGCGCGACCGCATTCGCACGGCTCGCCATCGCCCCGGCCGCCGTCCACGCGGTCCCCGCCGCCGAGATCCGCACCGCGCTCGCCGCCGACCTGGATCTCGCCCGCGGAACCCTTGACCTGCGCCGCGGGCTGCGGCGGCACACCCTCTACCTGGAGGAGCTCACCCACCGTCTTGCCGCCGACCGGCTGGCCTACCGCCACCAGCGCTGGCCCACCAGCGCAATCCCCACCTGCTGGTTACCCAGAAGACCGCCCTCGATCCGGACCACCCGGCCGTGCACCGGATGACCATGCAGGGGGTCCTGCCCAACGGGCCGACCCTCGACAGGCTCCGCCAGGACCGCATCCTCGACGAAGCCTTCGCCACCGGGGACCCGCTCAGGCTCGTGAGGCTCTTCGGTATCACCGAAGCGACCGCCATGCGCTACGTCACCGCCGCCTACCCGGAGCGCACCACCAAGCTGCCGCGCTGACGCACCTCGGAGCTTGAGGAACATCCAGGGCGCATCGTGATCCGATTGGCGCCTGGACTCCGGTCTCACGCCTGACAGTGAGCCGGCGTCTTCACCATGTCGGCGGTCAACCCCGCCCGCCGATCATCCGACAGGGCGAGGAGCGCATCATGCCGGTGGACGAAGGCTTGACCGGGCGGGGGAACCAGCCGGGGGCGGGCGGACGTGTCCGTACGGGCCGGCGCAATCGGGTGCGGCCGGACGGCGAGCTCGTGGCCGACCCGGGGCGGGGGCTGTTCTGGGGGAACCGGGGCGCGCTGCTCGGCGCCGGCGGCCAGCCGACACGCAAGCCGTCGACGCGGGCCTGGGTCTGCTGCGTGCTGGAGTTCAAGGACTGGTGGCGGGTTCAGTGGCAGCCGGGCCGGCTGACGGAGCTGTACTTTCTCGACGAGGCCACGGCCCTTGCCGCCGGCCACCGGCCGTGCGGGCTGTGCCGCGTCCCGGACTACCGGCGGTTCCAGCGCAGCTGGGCCGACGCCCTGGGAGGCGGCCTTCCCGGCGCGCCGGAGATGGACGGCAGGCTGCAGGCGGACCGGCGAACGCCCGACGGGCGCCAGCGCACCTTCCGGGCGGCGGCCGGCGACCTGCCGGACGGCGCGTTCATCCGCCTGGACGGCGAGGCCGGGCTGATGCGGCTGGGGCGCTGGCGGCCCTGGTCGATGGCCGGGTACGACGCGGCGCGGGCGGTCGCCCCGGACCTTCGGGTGGAGGTGCTCACCCCCGCGGTGACAGTGCAGGTGCTGGCCGCCGGGTACGCGCCCGTCCTGCACCCGTCCGCCGGATGAACGGGAGCGGCTGCGGCTGAGGCCCGCGCCGGGCACGTTCCCACCGGGTCGGTTGCTGCCGGGTCCCGCCGGGAGGCGCGGGTTCTGCCCGGGCCGCCGCCGTGCGAGTCTGCCTGCGCGCTCGTCCTCGGCGGCGGTAGGCCAGGGTCCACGGTCCCGGCGGGTGAAATTCGGATCTCACATTCACGGCACCCGCACCGTCTTCCAGGTGAGACAGCAGGTGGAGAAGGCGGCCGGGCACGGCGACGACCCGAAGACCGAGCGGAGGCCGCCGGACTTGGAGGAGGGCAGTGCCGGCCGCGACCGGCCGGCTGTTTCGGGAGCTCGAACACATCGGTTCGGATTCAAGGTCTACGGCAGGGCGAGGATGAGGGAACCATTCGAGAAGGCGGTCGAGCAGCACGGCGCGACCGTGCTGCGGGTGTGCCGGGCGCTGCTGGGGACACACGACGCCGACGACGCCTGGTCGGAGACGTTCCTGGCGGCGATGCGGGCTTGGCCGGGGCTGCCGGAGACGGCGAACGTGGAGGCGTGGCTGGTGACGATCGCCCGGCACAAGGCGATCGACGTGCTGCGCGCCGCCGGACGCCAGCCGCTGCCGGCCGAGGAATTGCCGGAGGCGCCCAGCTCGTTGGGCGTTCCGGGCGCCGAGGACGGGGAGCTGTGGGAGATGGTGGGGCGCCTTCCGGGCAAGCAGCGGCAGGCGGTCACGTTCCGCTACCTGGCCGGGATGTCGTACGACGAGATCGCGGCGGTCCTGGGCGGGAACACCGTGGCGGCACGCCGGGCGGCGGCGGACGGTCTGAAGAATCTACGAAAACACTATCCGGGCGCGACCTCGAGAGGAGCATCTACATGAGCGGCACCCGATCCCACGATGACGTCCTGAGCATGCTGTCGGCTCCCGTCGACGCCGGGACCCTGGCCCGGCTGCACCGCCGGCTGGAGGCCGAGGCCCAGGCCGCCGCCCTGGTCGACATCGCCTACACCGTCGTCGACTCCCCGGTCGGCCCTCTGCTGCTGGCCGCCACCGACCGGGGCCTGATCCGCGTCGCCTACGCGGTCGAGAACCACGACCAGGTCCTGCAGACCCTGGCCGACAAGGTCAGCCCGCGCATCCTGCGCGCCCCCGGCCGACTGGACACCGCCGCCCGGGAGATCGACGAGTACTTCGACCACCGCCGCCAGGCGTTCGACCTGCCGCTGGATCTGTCCCTGTCCAAGGGCTTCCGGCAGCTGGTCCAGCAACACCTGCCGGAGATCGGCTACGGCCAGACCCGCAGCTACCGCCAGGTCGCCGAACTGGTCGGCAGCCCCAAGGCCGTTCGGGCGGTCGGCACGGCCTGCGCCACCAACCCGCTGCCGGTGGTCGTCCCCTGCCACCGGGTGCTGCGCTCCGACGGCACCCTCGGCGGCTACATCGGCGGCCTGGAGGCCAAGACCGCCCTGCTGGAACTGGAGGCCGCGGCATGACCGCCACCACCGTCACCAAGACCAGGACGACGACGAGGAAGACGGCTCCCGGCGCGGATGTCCCCGCCGGAGCCGGGCCGTGGGCCGGCCGGGCCGAGGCCGCCGACTGGGACGCGGTGGCCGCCGAACTCGACGCGTTCGGAGGCGCGCTGCTGCCCCAGCTGCTCACCCCCGACGAGGCCGCCCGGCTCCGGGACCTGTACGAGCGGCCCGAGCTGTTCCGCTCCACCGTCGACATGGCCCGCCACCGGTTCGGGTCCGGCGAGTACAAGTACTTCCACGCCCCCTACCCCGAGCCGGTCGAACAGCTCAAGCAGGCCCTGTACCCGCGGCTGCTGCCCATCGCCCGCACCTGGTGGGAACGGCTCGGCCGGACCGCGCCGTGGCCGGACACCCTGGACGAGTGGCTGCAGATGTGCCACGCGGCCGGGCAGTCCAAGTCCACCGCGATCCTGCTGCGTTACGGCGCCGGGGACTGGAACGCGTTGCACCGTGACCTGTACGGCGACCTGGTGTTCCCGCTCCAGGTCGTGATCAACCTGGACCGGCCCGGCACCGACCACACGGGCGGGGAGTTCCTGCTGGTCGAGCAGCGCCCCCGCGCCCAGTCCCGCGGCACCGCCACCCTGCTCCCGCAGGGCCACGGCTACGTGTTCACCACCCGCGACCGGCCCGTGCGTTCCGCGCGCGGCTGGTCCGCCGCGCCGGTCCGGCACGGCGTCTCGGCGATCCGCTCAGGGCGCCGGCACACCCTGGCCCTGGTCTTCCACGACGCCGCCTAGCGTCCCCGGCGGCCGCCGGCCTGTCCGCGTTCACCGGCCCGTACGGCCGCTCCTGCCGCCCGGCTCCCAGGGGCGGCCGGGCCCTGGGGAAGAGCTGCGGCCCGCCGGTGCTGAGGGCCGCCGCCGGGGCCGGTGCCGCGGCGGCCGGATACCGGCCGGGCGCGGTGTGCCGCCCGGACCCCTTGCAGGCAGTGGAAGGGCGTTGACGAGGAAGGCATCCCATGGACCCCCTGACCAGCCCCCTGCTGGCCGATCCCCCGCCGCCGGGCCCCGACCTGGCGGTCACCGACACCGAAGTCGCCGTGCTGGTCCAGCTGGCCCAGGCGCGCGGCGCGCGGAGCATCGCCGTCGGCTCCGGCCGGACCCCGGCCGCACTGGCCGCCGCCGACGCGATCACCCGGGCCTGGCAGGCCGCCGGCGGCGTCGTGGCCGCCACGACCACCTGGCCGGAGACCGCAGCCTCCTGGCTGCGCCAGGCCCGCCACTTCGCCGACGCGCCGGCCGACGTGTGGGTGATGACCGGCCCGGAGACCGGCTGGGCCCAGGTGGCCCGGCGGCTGCTGTGGTCCACGTCCTGGCGGCCCGACCGCACCCTGGCCACCGCCGCCATCGGCAGCCCCGCCACACTGGCCCTGGTCGGCGCCCGGCAGCTGTCCGGCCTGACCGGAGCCTGCGCGAACGGCGCCACCTGGACCGTCACAGACGGCGGCGGCCTCACGGTCACCGGCCCCGGAGCACCACGATGACGGCGCTGTTCGACCTGCCGGAGATGCCGTGCGAGGCGGTCAGCCCCGCCCCCGGGGCACACCTGCTGCCCGGCTGACTCACCCTGGCCCAGCAGGCGTGGCTCGACGGCCAGTACACCCCCGACGCGGCGCTGGTGAACATCTACGCCACCGGCGCCCACCTGGACATGCACCAGGACCACAACGAACTCAGCCGGGCGCCGGTGGCGTCGCTGTCGATCGGCGACGCCTGCACCTTCCCCTTCGGCAACACCGCCACCCGCACCAAGCCCTACACCGACCTGCTCCTGCTCTCCGGCGACCTGTTCGTCTTCGGCGGCCAGTCCCGTCTGGCCTACCACGGCGTGCCTCGCATCCACCCCGACACCACCCCGGCCGGCTGCGACCTGGCTGCCGGCCGCGTCAGCATCACCCTGCGCATGACCGGCACGGCCGCCCCTCCGGACAAACCCGCGCCCCGATGAGTACGACTGCCCCGAGCGCCGCACCCCCGGGGGAGTTTCCGCCCATCTCGTCATCGCGTCTCACGTTTCAGGGCGCCCGCGCGTCTTCACCACAGACAGGCAGCAGGTGCAGACGGGAGATCGACATGGACGTCCGACACGCCTACGTGGACAGCCCGGTGGGACCGCTCCTGGTCATCGCCGGCGACGACGCTCTGGTCGGGCTGTACTTTCCGGGCTACCGGTACACGCCCCGGCCTACGGCGTGGGGCCGGCGCGCCGACATCCCGGCCGACCCGGTCCTGGCGCAGGCCCGCAGTGAACTCGACGAGTACTTCGCCGGACAGCGGCAGGTGTTCGACGTTCCGGCGGTGACGAACGGTGACGAATTCGAGGAACAGGTCTGGGCGCAGCTGCGCGAGATCCCGTACGGCGTGCGGATCACCTACGGCGACATCGCGGTCGAGCTGGGCAGCAAGGGGTTCGCTCAGTCCGTGGGCCAGGCCGTGGGGCGCAACCCGGTGAGCATCGTCATCCCCTGCCACCGGGTGGTGGGCGCGGGCGGCAAGCTCACCGGATTCGGCGGCGGGCTGGAGCGCAAGCAACTCCTGTTGGACCTGGAGGAGCCGGCCGAGTCCCGGGCCCGACGGCTGTTCTAGCCGCGACCCCACAACTCACCCGCCCTCTTGAAGAACAGCGAGGAATCTTCCCCGATGGCCAGCGACACCGCCCCCGTCCCCAAGCATCCCGCCGACCCCGGGGCCGTGGTCGGCGAGGACGGGCTTGCCCGCCCCGCCTGGGCCAGCACCGATCCGCTGCTCCGCCAGTACTACGACACCGAGTGGGGCATGCCCGTGCGCGACGAACGCGGCCTGTACGAACGCATCAGCCTGGAAGCCTTCCAGGCCGGGCTGTCGTGGGCGACGATCCTGCGCAAGCGACCGGCGTTCCGCGCCGCGTTCGACGACTTCGACCCCGACCGGGTCGCCCGCTACGGCGACACCGACGTCGAACGCCTCATGGCCGACGCCGACATCGTCCGCAACCGCGCGAAGATCCTCGCGGCCGTGACCAACGCCCAGGCGACCGTCCGGCTGCGCGAACACGGCGGCCTGGCCGACTTCGTGTGGCGGTTCAAGCCGCTCGACACCCCCAGGCCGCGCACGTTCGCCGAGATCCCCACCACCTCCCCCGAATCGCGGGCCCTGTCCAAAGCACTTCGCGCGCAAGGGTTCGCATTCGTCGGCCCGACCACCATGCACGCCCTGATGGAAGCCATCGGCATCATCGACACCCACCTGCTGGACTCCCACCGCCGCGGCTCCTCCGGAATCTGGCCGGCATGACCCCCACCACCCGGCGCCCCTGCCCGGTGGGGCCGTTCGACCACCACACAGTCCTGGCCACCCTCACCGCCCACCGCATCGAAGGACTGCACGCGATCGACCCCGAACACGCCGTCCTGCAACGCTGGACCGACATCGACAACCACCCCGTCGCCGTCACACTGCACCTCCACGCCACAGGCGTCACCGTGAGGACCCGCGACGGCTCCCGCACTCTGGACCAGACGGACCGCGAGCGGTTACGCAGATGGTTCGACCTCGACGCCGACATCGCCGCGATCGACGCCGCGTTCGCCGAAGACCCCGTCCTGGGCCCGCTGGTGACCGAACGCCCGGGGGTGCGGATCACCCGGTTCCACAGCGCGTACGAAGCCGCGCTGTTCACCGTCATCGGGCAGCAGGTGTCCCTGGCCGCCGCCCGGCTGTTCGGTTCACGGCTGATCGCCGCCTACTACGGCAGTTGTAGATCGTGATCTTGTCCATGGGCGGCCGGCCATCGCGATGCTGAGACTCGCTCGACGGGCCTCTATCCCGCCGATCCACCTGC
>NZ_JBHVFE010000232.1:0-13400 GCF_042801945.1 Kitasatospora sp. NPDC057542 | reverse complement strand
GTCCTCAACTTCTCCGCCCTCGACCTGCCCCCGGACGAGCTGATCGCCCGCCTCGACGAACTGGTCACCCACCTCGACCACGGCGGGGCCACCGAAGACGAGGAGACGGCCGGCGTCACGGGCGCCACCTGCCTGTACGCGATCTACGACCCGGTCTCCGGACACTGCACGATGGCCCGGGCGGGCCACCCCCCGCCCGTGCTGGTCCGCCCGGACGGCAACGTGGAGTTCGTCGACCTGCCCGCCGGCCCGCCGCTCGGCGTGGGCGGCCTGCCCTTCGAAACCACCGAACTCCAGCTCGCACCCGGCACCGCACTGGTCCTCTACACCGACGGACTCGTCACCAGCCGCGAGCGAGACCTCGACAACGGACTCGCCCTGCTGCGGCGTTCCCTGGCACACGCCCACACCCACGAGTCCCCGGACACCACCTGCCAGACCGTGTTCGACGCACTGGTCCCACCGAGCCCGCGCGACGACATCGCCCTCCTCATCGCCCGCACCCGCCTCTTCGAACCCGACCAGGTGGCCACCTGGGACGTGCCGCACGACTTCGCCGCCGTCTCCCACATCCGCAACCAATGCGCCGACCAGCTCACCACCTGGGGCCTGGAAGACCTGACCTTCACCACCGAACTGATCCTCAGCGAACTCATCACCAACGCCATCCGCTACGGCGCCCAACCCATCCGCGTCCGCATACTGCGCGACACCAGCCTCGTCTGCGAAGTCTCCGACAGCAGCAGCACCGCCCCCCACCTGCGCTACGCCGCCACCACGGACGAGGGCGGCCGGGGCCTGTTCCTGGTGGCCCAGCTGGCCGAGCGGTGGGGGACCAGGTACACGGCCCGCGGCAAGGTCATCTGGTCCGAGCAACCGCTGACCGCACCCGAGCTTCAGTTCGAGGCGATGCTGCTGTAGCCCGATCCGCAGCGGAGCACCATGACGGGGACCGGGCGGGGGACCCGCACTCGCACCCGGCCTCTGTGGGAGGGACGGGACACCGTCATCGGCCGGCCGGTCGCGGTCAAGCTGCTGCCACAGCAGAACAGTCCGGACGCCGTGGAGCTGTTCTTCCGGGAGGCCCGGACGGCGGGTGCGCTGAACCACCGCGGCGTCGTCACCGTGCACGACATCGGACAGGATCCAGCCGACGGCACGCTCTTCCTCGTGATGGAGCTGGTCAAGGGCGGCAACCTGGCCACCCACCTGCGCACCTACGGTCCGCCCCCCGTACCCACCGCGCTGGACCTGGTCGACCAGACCGCCGCCGCACTCGCCGCCGCGCACCAGGCAGGCGTGGTCCACCGGGACCTCAAACCCGCCAACCTGATGCTCACCACCAGCGGCGACGTCAAGGTCCTGGACTTCGGCATCGCCCGCTACATGGCCGCCACCCACCAGTCCAGCCAGGTCATGGGCACCCTCGCCTACATGGCCCCCGAACGCTTCGCCGGCGCCCCGGGCGACGCCCGGTCGGACCTGTACGCACTCGGCTGCGTCCTGTACGAACTCCTCACCGGCGCCCCGCCGTTCCAGGACGGCGATCCGCTGACCATGATGACCGCCCACCTGCACCGCACTCCCGACGCCCCGGGCATCCGGCGCGGCGACATCCCCGCCGACCTCGACGCAGTGGTGCTCCGCCTGCTCGCCAAGGACCCGGCGGCCCGCCCGGCCTCGGCGGCCGAACTGCAGTCCCTGCTGCGCGGCACGGCGCCGATGCCCACGGTCGTCTCGGCCGTTCCGCAGCCCCAGCAGTCGGCGGGGGACTTCCTGCTGGAGCCCCCGCCGACCGCGCGCCCGACAGCCGAGCCTCCGATGCCTCTGCTCCCTCCGAGGCCGGTCGCCGCGACTGGGGCTCCGCCGGTTGACCTATCGTCAAGTCCCGGCTACCGCGGCCCGCGCTTCGCCCTCGCGGCGGCCGGCGCGCTCTGGTGCGCCTCGCTCGCACTGCCGCTCTGGGGCCGCTCCGGCCCGGCCAGGGCCCACTCCCCGGCCGTCACGGCCTGGGACCTGGTGACCGGCGGCCGTTCCTGGGCCGGTGCCCCCTGGATCTGGCCGCCGGCCATCGCCGTCCTCCTCGTCACCCTGCTGGCCCTCGCCACCGCCTGGCGAAGCCGCTCCCGCCTGGGCACCTGGCTCTGCTGCTGGTCCGCGGTTCCCGTCGGCGGCCTCGCCACCACCTGGTGGGCCGTCATGGGCGTCATGGTGACCACCGAACACACCGACGCCTGCACCGCGGACTTCCCCCACGCCGACACCCCCCTGGGACAAGCCCAGATACGCCGTTGCATCGACGACATGGGCCTGGACTACGGCTTCTACGCGCTCCTCGCGACCACCGCCCTGCTCGCCGCAGCGGGCCTGTGGGCACTGGTGCAGCGCATTCGCCACCGCAGGCGGACCCGTCGGCCCTGGGGCGTGGTGCCGCAACCCGCTCAGGGGCTCCCTCAGGGGTGACCTTCGTGGATGGCCGCGCTCGCCGGTCGAGACGTCCGGACGCGTTCGTCGAAGGCATCGTCGGGCTGCTGCCGCGACAGAACACCCCGCCCCATCGACAGGACGACGATCTGTCTGACAAACACCATCCAGCGAGACCATGGCCGGCCCACAACTGAACCGTCGAACCCGGCCCGAATTCAGCCGTCGCCGACAAGTGCCAGCCCCAGATGAATGGGAAAAGACCTTCGGCGACCCCCGGCTCTGCGCGGCCATCGCCGAACGCATCACCTTCCGCGGCACCCTGATCCAGACCAGGACCGAGTTCTACCGCTACCAGAACGCCACAGCCCAGCAGGTCGGCAGGCCACTCGGTTAGGCAGCTCCCAGCCCGTGCCAGACGCCTCACGCGGAACGCTTGACCTCAGGTGAGGACTACGCGTGCTCAACCCGGAGCGAAGACCTTTACAGTGCCCTTATTTACTCGGCGAGCCCTCTTACGGATGAGATCGTGTCGGGCATGAATGAGACGGAACACACCGTGTTCGACGGTTCCGACCTGCTGGGCAGGATGGAGCAGAACCTGGCCGAACGCGCCTGCCACCTGCACCGCAACATGAAGCACGCGACCGTCACCGAGACAGCCGATCTCGTGATCGCCGACAGCGGGCTCGACGACGACACCTTCAACATCGTGGCGGCCGCACGATTCACCGACGACACCGCTCCCGACCGGGTGGCGGAGACGGTCCGGACGCTGACCGCGACAGGCCGTCCCTTCTCCTGGTGGGTCGGCCCCGCCGGCACACCCCCGGACCTCGCCGTGCTCCTGACCGGCGCCGGCCTCAAGGCGTCCGAGACCGAGACCGGCATGTGGATGGACCTGCACACCGCTCCACCGGAGCCATACGCCGAGGGCTTGGACATCCGTCCCGTGGCGACTCCCGAACAACTCGCCGACTACGCGATGATCCTGGCCGCGAACTGGGACCCGCCGGCCGCCACGGTCCGTCGCTTCTTCGCCGATGCGACCGAGTGGGCTCTGGCCCCCGCCTGCCCCGCGCGCTACCTCATCGGCTACGCGGACGGCCGACCGGTCTGCTCGGCCGAGGTCTTTCTCTTCGCGGGTGTCGCCGGGATCTACAACATCGCGACCCTCGCTTCCGACCGCCGCCGCGGATACGGCGGAGCCATCACCCTGGCCACCTTGCGCACGGCCTACAACGCGGGATACCGCACCGCGGTCCTGCAGGCGTCCTCGGACGGAGAACCCGTTTACCGCCGTCTCGGATTCCAGGCCTGCGGTCAGTTCACCGAGTACGCAGTCACCACCTGAGACCTCCGGCCGGGCCAGGGGCAGTGGACACCGCCCACCGGCTCGGCCTCGGGTCATGTCCGCCGGAGTGGTGTATCGACGGCCACTCGGTGATTCGTCAAGAGGTCGTGCGGTGAGGGAAGTTGGGGTCAGGTCGGTGCCGGTTTCTCCCTTGATGAGGTGAACGCGGCAGCGGCCGAGGATCTCGGGGCCCGTGTGGCGGCGCTGTCGGCCCACTCGTCGTTCTGTTCGGCGACTGGAGGGCGCGGACGGGCGGGCCGCCGCCGGCCCGTACGGTGCCCACGGGACCTCCCTCCATCCCGATTCGGCCGATGTCCCTTGAGGCCCCCAAGCCGCCCCGCACCGCCGCTCGCGTCCTCGATCGTGCGGTCCTCGCCGCATCGGAACGTCACCGAGAGCGCCCGGGCGCTGGAACTCCTGTCCGGGCGTGGGCCGCTCGGGCAGCCTGACCGTCTTCGACGTCGAGGGAGCCATCGGCGCTCCCGGGACGCCAGGGCCCGGAGGTTATCTGATGGATCGTCAAAAGTAGAGATTTGTTCTAGAGAGCTTCTTCAGTTCTGCTCTATGCTGGCCGAGTTGGCGGCCGAGGCGGCCGTGGTGACGGTCGAGCGGAGGTCCGAATGCCCCCCAAGCAGCAACGGGGCGAGGCCACCGTCGAGTTGCTCCTGACCAGCGCGCTGCGCGTGTATGCGGAAGCGGGCCAGCAGGGGTTCACCGTCAGTGCCGTCACCGCAGCGAGCAAGGTCAGCCTGGGCAGCCTCTACCACCACTTCGGGAGCTTCGACGGCCTGGCCGCCGCGCTCTACATCCGCTGCATGGAGCAGCTGTTCGACGAGATGATCGTCGCGCTGCAGCGCAGCCGCACCGCGCGCACCGGGGTGCGGGCGCTCGTCCAGGCCTACCTGCGCTTCACCGAGGAGCACCGGGACGCCGCGCTCTTCCTGCACGCCTCCGCCTACTCCGGCTACCTGGCCGCCCGGGCCGAGCAGATCAAGGCCGCCAAGGCGGCCAAGCTGGCGGTGATCGGCGCCTGGATGCAGCCTCGGATGGAGCGGGGCGAGATCCTGCCCGTTCCCGGCCCGCTGGTCGAGGTCCTGGTGATGGGTCCGGTCGCGGAGGCGGCCCGCCGCTGGCTGTCCGACACCTACGAGCTGGACCTGGGTGAGGTCGCGCGGATCCTGCCGGAGAGCATCTGGCGCTCGCTGCGGCCCGAGCGGTCCGAGTCGTGCGGTGCGACCGGTACCGGCGGGGGTTGCGGGTGAGGAGGACTGATGGCAGGACATGACGCGCTACTGACAACCGGTTGGGGCTGGGCATCGCGAAGGGGCGGGGCATGACTGGTCGGGGGGCCGTACTCGGAGGTCGCTACACGCTGACCGAGTGGATCGGCGGCGGGGGCATGGGTGCCGTCTGGCGCGCCGATGACCGGGTGCTGGGGCGGCAGGTGGCGGTCAAGGTCCTGCACGCGGGGCTGCTGGAGGAGGGGACGTTCGCCCGGCGCTTCCGGCGCGAGGCCCAACTGCTCGCGGCGATCAGCCATCCGGGCATCGTGGACGTCCACGACTACGGGGAGAGCGGCGGCGAGGCGGAGGGTGGCGGGGAGAGGGAGCGGATCGCGTACATCGTGATGGAGCTCGTCGACGGGCGGCCGTTGGACAAGGTCCTCGCCGAGGACGGCCCGATGCCGCCCGAGCGGGTGCTGAGCATGCTCGCCACGGCGCTCGACGCACTACAGGCCGCGCACCAGCAGGAGATCGTGCACCGGGACGTCAAGCCGTCCAACCTGATGCTCGGGGTCGACGGCCGGGTGACGGTGACGGACTTCGGCATCGCGCGGGCGCTCGTGAGTACCACGCTCACGGCGACCAACGTGGTGATCGGCACTGCGCTGTACATGGCCCCCGAGCAGGCCGGGGGCGGCGGCGTCACGCCGGCCTCGGACCTCTACTCGATCGGCGTGGTCTGCTACGAACTGCTCACCGGAAAACCGCCGTTCACCGGTGAGAGCGTGGTCGAGGTCGCGCTCAAGCACGTCCAGCAGCCCGCGCCGGAGTTGCCGGAGGAGTTCCCGTCGGCGGTGCGGGAGTTCGTCGCGCGTGCCCTGGCCAAGCAACCCGGGGACCGGTTCGCCGACGCCGCGGCGATGGCGGCCGCAGCGCGGGCCGCGGTCGGCGACCGGTCGGTGCCGGTCGCCGCGGTGGTGCGGGCCGTTCCGGTCGCTGTTGCCGGGGCCGGGGCCGGGGGCTCGTCGGTCGAGATCGCCCGGGTGGCCTCCCGGAGCGCCGCCGAGCCCGGCGCGAGGCGGCCGTGGCGCCGTTTCCTGGTGCCCGTCGTCGTCCCGGTGATCATCACCACCAGCGCCGCCACGGTCCTGCTGGTCGACCGTGGCCCGTTCCAGTCCCAGGGTGAGACCCGCGGCGCGCAGCCCGCCGTCTCAGTGTCCGCCACCGCGATCACCGGCTCGCCGACGCCTGGCGCGCCGCCGACCGAGCAGCCCCCGACCACGTCGCCGGGCGGGGAGACGACGCCGGGCACCCCGCCGCCCGCCCCGTCCGAGGCCACCCCGGCGCCGAACGCCGGTGGTCAGCCCGTGGCCCCGGCGCCGAATCCCGGCGGTGGGTCGGCGGGCGGCATAGGCTCGTCGGGAGGGTCCGCCGGCGGATCCGCCGGCACTCCGCCGAAGGCGGGCGGTGGCGGTGGCAGCGGCGGTGGCGGCGGGAGTGCCGGCGGCGGTGGTGGCGGGGCCGCACCCGCGCCCAACCAGCCGGCCCCGCCGGCGCCCGCGCCTAATCCGACCACGTCCAAGCCGCCTGCCTCGACCGTGCCGGCCGGGTGCGGCGGCGCGAACTGGGGCGCCATCGTCAACGTGGCCGACGGTCAGAAGCTCGGCTTGGCCACCGACGGCCCGTCGGCGGGCGCCGCGGCCGTCATGGGCGGGACGACCGCCTACGGCTGGGTCCGCTCGGCACCGGACCCCGGCGGCTGGTACCAGATCCATCCGTGCAACCTGAGCGGTCCGGCCCTCGTCCAGGGCGAGGGCGACGGCTGGTCGGGCCAGAACCGGAAGGTGCAACTCTCGCCGGGCTTCAGCTTCATGACGAACTGGTCGGTGGTCCGGGCGAGCACCTCGGGCGCCTACTACCTCAAGGACTACTCGGGATCGACCTGCCTGACCGACAACGGCCCGGGCAAGCAGGTCACCATGACCACCTGCACCCCGGCCAACAAGTTCCAGGAATGGCAGATCCCCTAGGTGTTCTGTCCCGCGACGGCCGCACGGAGTCCGGCGGTGCCGTCGGAGGACGGTCGCACGGTGTCGGCCCACGCGGGGGCTGTGAGTGAGAGGAGCGGAAGGAGGGCGAGCAGGACGGTCAGGAGGACTGCGGTGGAGCCGCGGCGGTTGGGCATGCCGGTCCCACGCGCTCTCGGTTGATTGACATCGGACGATCTCCGGCCCCGAACCGGCGACCGACCCCTTGTATGACGAGCGCCTCGTTCTGAGATGGCGAGTTAGCGCGCAAGGCCGCGAAGCGGGCCGAACCAGGGCGACGACTACGCGCAGGTGTGGAGCATCTCGGTTCCGCCTACTGGCTCCGGGTCCCGGTGAACGAGCCAACGCCCGTGCTCTGACGATTCCGCGTCTCGCCGCCCCCTTCGCCACGGAGGTACAGTGGGCATGCGTGGCGCGGCCATGTCAGGTTGGGGGTTGTGTGGAAACGCTCTACGACAGCGACCGAGTGCCGGAGACCGACTGGATCGGAGCGTGGCGGGAGGTCACCGTCCCGGGGACGGTCTCCGTGCAGATGAGATCGCTCGACCCGGACCGCTTCGCGGCCAAACTGAGCGCCGTGCAACTGGGGGACTGCTGGCTGGCCGCCATGAACTACTCGCCCCTGGCGTTGCGGCGCACACCGCGGCTGGTCCGACAGTCCGACCCCGAGCAGTACCAGGTTCTGTTCATCCGCCGCGGCCACCCAGGCATCGAACTGGCCGACCGGAGCGCTCTCCTCGGCCCAGGCGACCTCGTCGTCCACGACAGCGCGCGCCCGTTCGAGGCCTTCGTCGGACCCGGGCAGAGCCGCGCCCAGTGCCTGATGATCCAGGTCCCCAAACGCCTCCTGCACCTGCCGCACCGGGAGATCACCTCCCTGCTCGCGACGCCGCTCGCCGGTACCAGGGGCACGGGCCTGCTGCTGTCCGGCTTCATGACGGCGCTGACCGGCGACTGCCCGGAGAACTCCGGCCAGGCGGCCCGGCTGGGCAGGGTGCTCACCGACCTGACCGAGACCTTCCTGGCGCACCACCTCGACCGGCTCGCCGCCGTGCCCGGCGACTCCCGAGAGCGCGTCCTGTACCTGGAGATCCTCTCCTTCGTCGACGACCACCTCCCCGCCGAGTGGCTCGATCCCCGGGCCGTCGCCGACGCCCACCGGATCTCGCTGCGCACCCTTTACCGGATCTTCCGGAAGCAGGACACGACGCCGGCCGCCCATATCCGCCACCGCCGGCTCGAACGCTGTCGCCTCGATCTGGCCGACCCGCGCCTGTGGCAGCTCACCGTCCATGCCGTCGCCGCGCGCTGGGGCTTTCCGCGGCCCGCCGAGTTCACCCGCGCCTTCCGCACCGCCTACGGTCTGACACCCAGCGAGTGGCGCGAGCGCGAGGGGGACCGGGAGCGGCACGCATTGCCAACCGGTCGGCACGCCTCGCCATCGAACCGCACCGACGGTGGTGGGACGGTCGTACCGGAGCGCACGCCGGTCGTTGATCCGGAGTGCGCCTCCCGGTCGCGGGACTGAAGCGGTCCCGCCACGCTCACGGAGGATCTCGATGCACCGTTCCGCCAAGCGCACCGCCACGGCTCTCCTGCTGGCCGCCGGCACCCTGATCGTGCCGCTGGCCGCCGCCGTCCCCGCCGGCGCCGCGCCCACGGCCGCCCTTGCCGCCTGCAACGTGTCCTACGGCGACAAGGACGGCAGCAGCTGGCACAAGAGCTCCAAGAACGGCGTCAACATGCGCAGCGGCCCGAGCACCGGCTGTGCGGTGCTGGGGGTGTCCTACTCGACCCAGCTGATCGACTACCACTGCTACGTCTCGGCCAGTGACGGGACGTGGACCTACGCCCGCAACGACGCCACCGGGGTCAAGGGCTGGATCCGCGATGACCTCCTCACCGACAGCGGCAGCAGGGTCCGCTGCTGACCGACCGCCCTCACCCGGCGTCGGACCGGTGGCGCGGCCACACCCGCGCCGCCGGTCCGGCGTCCGTGGCGCCGCCCGGGCGCTACACGCCGGCCCGGTCGGACGGGGCGCCGCCGTCCGGACGGCCGACGTCGAGGGCGCGCGCAGGATGGACTCGACGCTCTGCCCGGCGTCCCCGAAGAGCATCGCGCTGTTCTCCCGGAAGATCAGCGGGTTCTGCACCCCCGCGTAGCCGGAGGCCAGCGAGCGCTCGAACACGATCCCCTGCTCCGCCTCCCGGACCCGCAGCACCGGCATGCCCGCGATCGGGCTGGCGGAGTCGTCGGTGGTGGCCGGAGCTGACGTCTGATCACTCAGGCCCTTTATCGAGCAATTGTTCCCATGACTGTCGACGTGCCGTTCTCCCGACCCGCGCACTCCGCGCCGGTGCCCGGTGACGCCGAGCGGGCATCCCGTGAGCTGATGACGCTGCCCGGCTACTCCCGGGACGTACGGCGCTGGCGCTTGGTCGAGATCCGCCAGGGCGGCCGGTGGCGCCTGGGACTGCTCACCGTCTGGCCCGCCCGCCGGGCAGCACGGTCCGGGTGGTCCACGTGCGCTGGGCGGCCGGCACGGACGCGTGGGCAGGTGCGGGAGCCCCGCATCCTGCTATACACACCATGTATACATGGTGTGTATAGTTTCCGATCATGTCACTCGGACAGATGCTCCTCGGGCTGCTGGAAGCCCAGCCCCGCCACGGATACGACATCAAACGCCTCTACGACGAGCACTTCGGACGCGACCGCGCCCTGCACTACGGGCAGGTGTACGCCACGCTCTCCCGGCTGCTGAAACACGGCCTGGTCGTCGTGGAGGGCGTCGAGGCCGGCGGCGGCCCGGACCGCAAGCGGTACGCGATCACCGACGCGGGCGTCACCGACCTCGCCGACTGGCTCACCCAGCCCGAGGACCCGCAGCCGTACCTGCAGAGCACGCTCTACCACAAGGTCGTGCTCGCCATCCTGACCGGCCGCTCGGCCGCCGACGTCCTGGACGCCCAGCGGGCCGAACACCTGCGGACGATGCGCGAACTGACCCGCCGCAAGCTCACCGGCGATCTCGGCGACGAGCTGATCTGCGACCACGCGCTGTTCCACCTGGAGGCCGACCTGCGCTGGCTGGAACTGACCGCCGCCCGCCTCGACGACCTCACCGCCCGCCTGACGGAGACCCCGCGTTGACCACCGCCGAACCCCTGCTCCACGCCCGGGACCTGCACAAGTCCTTCGGCCTCACCCCGGCCCTCGACGGCGCCTCCCTCACCGTCGCCGCCGGCGAACTCGTCGCCGTGATGGGCCCGTCCGGCTCGGGGAAGTCCACCCTGCTGCACTGCCTCGCCGGCATCACCCGCCCCGACCGCGGCACCATCAGCTACCAGGGCCGCGACCTCACCACCTGCTCCGACGCCGAACTGAGCGCGCTGCGGCGAGGCGAGTTCGGCTTCCTGTTCCAGTTCGGCCAGCTCGTGCCCGAACTCACCTGCCTGGAGAACGTCGCGCTGCCGCTGCGCCTGAACGGCGTGCGCCGCAAGGCCGCCGAGGCCCGGGCCGGCGAATGGCTGGACCGGCTGGAGGTGGCGGACGTCGCCACCAAGCGCCCCGGCGAGGTCTCCGGCGGCCAGGGCCAGCGCGTGGGAGCCGCCCGCGCCCTGATCACCGGACCCAAGGCGGTGTTCGCGGACGAGCCGACCGGCGCCCTCGACTCCCTCAACGGCGAACGCGTCATGAAGCTGCTGACCCTCGCCGCGCGGGAGAGCGGCGCGGCCGTCGTCCTCGTCACCCACGAGGTACGGGTCGCCGCCTACGCCGACCGCGAGGTCGTCGTCCGCGACGGCCGCACCCGCGACCTGGCCCCCGCCCGATGAGCGCCGCCGACCCGAAAGTCCGCTCACCGTTCCTGGACCAGCTCGGCCTCGGCGCCCGACTGGCCGTCACCAGCGGACGGGACGGCTGGGGCCGACTGCTACTCACCGCCTTCGGCGTCGGCCTGGGGGTGGCCCTGCTGCTCTTCACCGCCTCCTTCCCCGGCATCGTGCACCACCGTGACCAGCGCCTGTACACGCAGAACGACACCTTCAGGGACGAGGACCTGCCCGCCCCCGGCGAAAGGACGGTCCTCGTCGCCGTCGCCGACACCACCTTCCGCGGCACGCCCGTGCGCGGCCGGATCGTGCAGCCCGAGGGCCCGCACGCCGCGCTCCCCCCAGGAGTGTCCGCCTACCCGGCGCCCGGCGAGATGGTCGTCTCCCCGGCCCTGGCCGACCTGCTCGCCGATCCCGCCAACCAACTGCTACGCGACCGCCTTCCCTACCCCGTGGCCGGCACCATCGGTGCGGCCGGGCTGCTCGGGCCCGGCCAGGCCTCCTACGTGCTCGGCGGCGACCACCTCTCGGTGGACACCGGCGCCATCCGCATCACCGAGTTCGGCCACTTCTCACCGCCCAAACCCATGGACCCCAAGCTGATCCTGCTCAACGCCGTCGGCCTGACGGTGATGCTGGCCCCGGTCGGGGTCTTCCTCGCCGCCGCCGCGCGCTTCGGCGGCGAACGGCGCGACCGCCGGCTCGCCGCACTGCGCCTGGGCGGCGCGGACCGCCGGATGACCGCCCGCCTCGCCGCGGGGGAGTCCCTGGTGGGGGCGATACTGGGCCTGGCCGCGGGCACGGCGCTCTTCCTGCTCGGCCGCCGACTGATCGGACACATCCGACTCGCCGGATTCAGCTTCTACCCCGAGGACGTCGCACCACAGCCCGCCATCGCCGCCGCGATCGCCGTGGTCGTGCCGCTCATGGGCGTCGGCGTCACCCTGCTCGCGATGCGCCGGGTGGTCGTCGACCCGCTCGGCGTGGTCCGCCGCTCCGGCCTCGGACAGCGCCGGATCGGCTGGCGGCTGATGCTGCCGTTGGCCGGCCTTGCCCTGACGGTGTTCGCCCTCGTACTGCCCGCCCAGGGCGTACCCGGCGCACTGCCACGCACCGCCGTCCTCAGCTCGGTACAGGACACCCGCGGTTCGCTCATCGTGGCGGTCGGCGTGCTGCTGATGCTGATCGGCGTCTGCACCCTCCTGCCGTGGCTCGTGGAGGCCGTCACCCGGCGCGCCGCCGGCGGCGGCCTGTCCTGGCAACTGGCCATCCGCCGCCTCCAGTCGGGCCCGGGACCGGCCGCCGCGGCGGTCAGCGGCGTGGTGGTGGCCATCGCCGGAGCGATCGCCCTGCAGACGCTCTTCCTCGGCATCGGGGCACGCTACGAGGACCTCCCCCGGCCCTCGCCCGCCGCCGGCCCGTACCAGCAGTCGGTGTCCTTCCCCGGCGGCGCGCCCCAGGCCGACGCCCTCGCCGACCGCCTGGCGCACACCGCCGGGGTGAAGGCCACCGCGGCCTACACTGAGTTCTCCCTGGAGAGCCCGACGGCCAAGCCCTGGCAGCTGCCCACGGCGCGGATCGCGCCCTGCACGGTGCTGCGCACCTTCGCGGCCCTGCCCGACTGCAAGGACGGCGACACGTTCGCCGTCCAGGGCCCGGACCGGCGGCCGGACGCCGACCCGCTCCGGCCCGGAACGCCCGTCCACGCCGCCGGCTTCCGGGGCGCGGGCGAGCCGGCGTCCTTCCCGCTGCCCGCGGTGACGGCCACCGTCCCGGCCATCCAGGGCGCGGACCCGAGCGGGCGGATCGGCGCCGGCCTGCTGCTCCTCACCCCCGCCGCCGTCCCGGCCGACGCGCTGCGCGGACAGCCGGCGACCGTCCAGGTGTCGCTCGCCGACGCTCTGGCGGACCCGAAGGAGCACCTGACCACCGCCGTGATGGCGATCGACCCGCAGGCCCGCACCGAATTCCCGCTTGAGGGCACGCTCGACCCCACCTACCTCGCGGTCAAGCGCCTGCTGACGGCGGGATCGACGATCACCCTGCTGCTGGTGTCCCTCAGCCTGCTGGTCGGCCAGCTGGAACGCTTCCGGGAACAGCGCCGCGTGCTCGGCGTGCTGAACGCCGTCGGCACCCGCCGGCGCGTCCTGGGCCTGTCGGTGCTGTGGCAGACGCTGGTCCCGATGGCCCTGGGCCTGGTGCTGGCGGCCGTCGCGGGCCTGCTGATGGGGGCGGTGCTGCAGTACTCGGCGGGCGTCTCGGCGGACGTCGACTGGGGCACGATGCTGGCCATGTCGGCGATCGCGGCGGGCGCGGTGCTCCTCACCACCGCCCTCGGGCTGCCGCAGCTCCTGCGGCTGATGCGCCCCAGCGCCCTGCGGTACGAGTAGCGGCGGCCGCACGCAAGCGCGCCGTCCACCGGAGGACGGGCACGGTCACCGCCGTGAACGGGACGGTGACCGCGAGGCGTTCCTCCAAAAGCTCCCGGTAGCGGCCGGCACCGCCACGGCGCGGTGC
>NZ_JBHVFE010000231.1:0-13444 GCF_042801945.1 Kitasatospora sp. NPDC057542 | reverse complement strand
GGTGTGGGCGAGGCACCGCTGAGGCTGGATGTGTTCAGAGGAGCCCGAAGTCGAACTCCCCGGTAGCGACGGCGGCGATGAAGGCTGCGTGGGCCGCCCGACCGAAGGCCAGGGCCGGGCCGGAAGGGTCTTTGCTGTCTCGGACTGCGACGGCCTCGGGGAGGATCGCGTATTCGAGACAGTTCTCGTTGCCGCCGCTGTAGCTCGATTTCCGAAAGGTGAAGCCAGTCGCCTCGGCGTCGGGGTAGTGGGTCACTTGATCAGTTCTCTCTGTGCGGTGATGAACTCGATCGAGGAGTCGACAGAAAGGGCTTCAGCCGTGATCTCCTGGAACTTCGCCCGGTAGAGCTCGACGTCGGCCGGGTCCTCGATCCAGAATCCGGCGAGCATGCCTTCGACGAAGACGACGTCGAGGTCCTTCCGCTGAGGGAATCCGAGCAGGGCGAACGAGCCGCTCATGCCCGGGTGGATCGCCGCACCTGTTGGCATCACCTGGATGCTGACGTTCGCCAGCCGGCTCAAAGTGAGCAGCTTGTCGAGTTGCGGGCCCATGATGTCGGGGCGATTCGCGATGGCTCGGAGCGTGGCTTCATGGATGACCGCCCAGAGCTCAACGGGGTTCGGGCGGGTGAGGATGGACTGTCGTGCCATGCGGACCTGTACGAGGTCGTCAACCGTGCCGGTCTTCGTGGTCCGGAGTCGGTCGATGACCAGCCGAGCGTATTCGGCAGTTTGGAAGAGCCCTGGAATGAAGGCGGGTTCGTAGGTCTTGAAGGTCGATGCCTCGGTCTCAAGCATGATCAGGTCGGTTGCGGACACATTGATCACGTCGCGGTAGCTCAGCCACCAGCCGCGCTTGCTGCCGTCCTTCGTAATGGCGATCAAGCTGGCGCGGAACTCTTCGTCGTCGCAACCGTAGTGGTCGAGGAGCTTGTTGACGTCCTCGATCTTGGCCGCCGTGCGGGCGTTCTCGATTCGGTTCAGCTTGGCCAGGCTCATGCCGGTGGCGTCGGCTGCCGTGTCTGCGGCGATCATCGCTTGCTCCCGGAGCCGTCGCAGCTCCTCGCCCAGCCGACGACGGCGAACGGTTGATACCGCCATGCGGTGCCCCTCCTGACCTATCGGTGGACCAGTCTGCCCTTGCTGGTTGCGTAGGCGCTACCGACGACTGACGGAGGGTGGCACCGAATTCGGGTTCGATATGAGATTTTGCAGATTAGTTTGGTCAGCTTGCACATGTGATGGCCCTGGCGTCATGCTGTGTGTATCTGGCTGAATGCTCTGCGTAACCAACTCTGCGATGCGGCTGCGTTTTTCCGTTCGTCATTCCATCGCTTCGATCGCGGTTTTGATCGATCGATGGTCATCCCTGGAGTCCCACGGAGGTTTCATCGTGTTCCCCCATGAAATCCCCCCTGACTGGTCGGCCGCGCGCGAGGAGTTGCGCGAGGCCATGGCGCGCGCCGGGTGGACGCCCGACCTGGTCGCCGATGCCGAGGTCGCGCTCCTCGAACTGTTCGTCAATGCCTGGCGCCACGGCGGCAGTGCGGCGCCGCTCGTCGTCATCGCGCTGCTCGACCGCGTCCTGCGGGTTTCCGTCAGCGACGGCAGTCCCCTTCTCCCGGCCGAGCGCGACAGCTCCGACCCCTATGCCGTCTCCGGCCGGGGCCTGCACCTGGTTCGCTCGCTCACCCATCGCTTCGGGGCGGAGCCGCGGAAGTCCGGGAAGTCCTGCTGGTTCGAACTGGACGCCGCCGCGTGACCGCCGACCACCGCCGCCCGACCGGGCCGGCCGACCCGGTCATGCGCACCTACACCGAGCCGGAGGTCGCCTCCCTGCTCGACGAACTCCGTGAACGCGGCCGCACGTTCGGCCTCATCCGGCCCTCCCTGGCCACGGACCAGGTGGTCGACGGCCGCGTCCTGGTCCGCTTCGGCTGCGCCCCGGCCAGTACTGTCCTCAACCTCCTCGCGGTCCTCCGTCACTACGAGAAGGCCGAGGCTCCGTGCGACTTCTGATCGACCTCGCCCTTCCTCTCCTCCTGCTCGTCGCCATCGCCGTCGTCGGCCTCGGCGCGGTCGCCGTCCTGCGGATGCCCCACCGCCCGGATCCCATCGCGACCACCGCCCCCGGGCGAGACCGCGACCGCGACCGCCAACCCGTGGGCTGAAGCCCCACCCCGCCCACGCCGCCCGGCCGGGCCCACCGGGCGGCGGAGGCATGCGCAGGAAGTCGACCCGGCCGACTTCCCATGCAACACACACCCCACGCAGACCTGCCAATAACGGTGGGACAGCCAGGCATGCAGCCCGGCTGTCCCATTGACCGCGACGTAACCTGCCCGACCGACCAACCGCACGAGGACCGTTGCATAGGCTGGCCGTCTCATCCGACGCACCGAGACGAGGTCGGCCCATGCGCAGCAGCACCCGGATCCGCCTGGTCGAGCCCATTGACGCGGCCCCGATCGCAGCGCATCGGCGGCGGGACGTCGAGGCCTTTCGGCCATGGGAACCGGCCCAGCCGGACGACTTCTTCACCACGGAGGGACAGGCGGAGCGGATCGACAGGCTGCTGGCCGGATACCGGGCCGGCACGGTCTGGCCGGGCGTGGTACTTGCCGACGACCAGGTGATCGGGCAGGTCACCGTCGGAGGCATCCTGCCTCAGCCGCACCTGCGCCGCGGCTCCGTCGGGTACTGGATCGCCAGTGTCGCCCAGAATCAAGGCCACGCCGGGCGCGCCGTCGGGCTCGTACTCCAAGTGATGACCGACGAACTCGGGTTGCACCGAGCCGAGGCGTCCACCAATCTGGAGAATCTGCCGTCGCAGCGGGTGCTGCGTCGCAACGGGTTCAGCCCGTACGGCGTCGCGCACTCCGCGATCTTTCTCGACGGGCGCTGGCGGGACGGGCTGCTGTGGGAGCGGCTCCTCGGCAACTAGTGTCCGCGCCGGAGATCCGTCGGCGGAATCGGGCGAGGGAGTCGACTTGCCTGGGGCCGGCTCTGCCGGCGGCCACAAGGCGTTTCCGGACCCATGGCCTTGCTGCCTCGACGCGGCCCTGGAGCGCCTTGATCCCGTCTTCCGCGGGGCGACCGGGCAGCCGACGAGTACGACTGCGAGTGTCACTGGGGCAGCGCCGAAGAACTCGCCCTCCTCAAGGTGCCGGGCGTCGAGCTCGATCCCGGCCTCCTTCGACGGACCTGGCAGATCCCCGGCTGGAGCGACCGCGGCGCGGTGCTCCGCCGCATCCTGCCCCCGCTCGCGTGCGCCGTCGTGGACAGCCGATCCGAGTCGTTCGGGTACCGGGACGAGATCGGCGTCTCGCTCGCCCACGGGCGCTGGCAGGAATGGGCCGAGGAACAGGCCACGGCCGTGCGGGAGTTCCTGCACGCGTTCCGGGCCCACAGCCTCGTCACCTCCGCCCCCGCCACGCACCCGCACCAGACCCTCGTCCTGTGCGCCGAGGCCTCCGGCGAACTGAGGCCCGACTACGGCTACTGACCGCGTGGTCGAGCACCATCCACGTGTACGCCGGCCCGGGCGGACCGGGCCCGTGCCCTGTCGGGCGCAGTAGGGTCGCTGCATGCTCCTGTGGATCAACGGCCCGTTCGGCGCCGGCAAGACTCAGACCGCGCACGAGATCCAGTGGCGCCTGACCGGGAGCGTCATCTGCGACCCCGAGCACGTGGGCTTCGGCCTGCACCGGATGATGCCGCCGTCGCTGCGCGGGGACTTCCAGGATCTCCCGGCCTGGCGACAAGGTGTCTTCGAAGTTCTGGACCGTGTTCTCACCGGTCACGACGGTGTGGTGATCGCGCCGATGACGGTCGTGGAGCCGGCGTACTTCCGCGAGACCGTCGGCCGGCTGCGAGAGCGAGGCCATGACGTCCGGCACTTCACGTTGCTGGCCGAGCGCGGGACCGTGCTGCAGCGGCTGCGCGAACGTGGGTTCGGGCATGTCGTGCAGTTCGTGGCCGGGAAGGACGCCCCGCTGCGTCGGGAGAGCTTCGCCGTGTCGAAGCTCGACCTGTGTCTGGAGCGTTTGCGCGAGGAGGAGTTCGCCCAGCACGTGTGGACCGATCGGCTCACGATCCCGCAGGTCGCCGACCACATCGCCGACTCTTCGGGACTGACTCTCGCTCCGAACACCGACAGCGCACTGCGGGGACGCGTCCGCCGAGCCTGGACAGGGCTCAGGCACATCCGGTTCGACTGAGCCCCGGCGGCGGAGGCGCGCACCGGAAGTCGGACCGGCCGACTTCTCCTTCTTACGCGAGGTGCGGGCGGCCTGCCCTTCGGGGACACCGGTTGTTTCCCCCGCCGAGGGTGCCCGGGCTCTCCCGTCGCCCGGCCGGGCCGGGGAGACTGCGGGGGAGACCGCCCCTGCAACCTGTGAGGTCGAGCGTGATCGGCGCCACCGGCACTCCCCGCACCATCCGGCGGCCGGCCCGGGCCGCCGTCGCGGTGCTGCTCGCGCTCGCGACGGCCCTGGTGACCCTGGGCACCGTCGCCGCCCCCGGCGGGCAGGGTGCCGCCGCGGCCCCGGTGGCCGCGGTCGACCCGGCGGCCGGGCGGATCGTCTTCGCCGGCACCAACCACCGAGGCCTCGGCAAGGTGACCGGCGCGGAGTCGAGCACCCCGCTGTTCGGGCCCGGCCCGATCCACTTCGACCGCGACCCCTCGGCCCGCGGCGACGAACTGGTCTTCACCAGCCTGCGCGACGGCCCGCTGCCCCAGGTGTACCTGCGCGACGCGGCCGGCGCGGTGCACCGGCTCACCACCGGAATGGACACCGCCCACCCTGCGCTGGCCCCCGACGGCAAGGGCGTCGTCTTCGAGTCCCTGGAGCCCCGCGCCGGAGGCGGCAGTCCGCAGAAGGTGCTGTGGGCGGTCAACCGGGACGGCAGCGGGCTGCGCCGGATCACCGACGGCGCGGCCGACGAGACCCATCCGACGGTCTCGCCCGACGGCAAGTGGATCGCGTACTCCTGTACCGGTGAACCGGAGCACCGCCAGGTCTACCTGCGGCCGTTCGAAGGCGGTGCTCCGGTCAAGGTCACCAACGTGACCAACGGGGACGCGATCGACCCGACCTGGAACCCGGTGAACGACGACGCCCACCGCAACGAGATCGTCTACACCTGGGACCAGGGCGCCCAGGGCCGGACCCTGATGCTCACCTCGCCCACCGGCGGTGACAAGGCGTTCTTCCCCGGCACCGGCTCCACCTGGAAGACCGGCTCCGCCGCCTGGCTGGCCGACGGCAGCGGCGTGCTCTTCCTCAGCGCCGACCTGCTGGACCCCAACAACCCGACCCCGCAGCCCGACCCGGCCCAGCCACCGGTGGTGAACCTCTATCGGGCGCTGACCTGCAACTGCGAGGCGCCCCGACTGCTCTACCGCGACAACCGGTTGATCGCCACGCCGACCTGGCTTGGCACCCAGAACGACGGTGGCCCGGTCGTCGAGCAGACCAGCGCCGCCGGCGCCAACGTCGCCAACGTCGAGGACGTCCGCTCCGACGGGGGCGACCCGCGGGACCTCGGCATCAGCGTGCTCCGGGAGGACCCGGCCGCCGACACCAACACCAGTACCGACCCCGGCGCCGACCCGCTCTTCCACCCCCGCCCCGGCTTCGACCCCTGGTTCGAGCGCCAGACCTACACGCCCGACGGCCGCCAGATCGTGGTGACCCGCTACGAGGACGGGCCGGCCGGCCGGATCCAGCGGATCTGGCTCGCCGACGCCGACGGGGCGAACCCGAACCCGATGAACCTTGCCGGGCGCGGTCCGAACGACCGGGACACCGACCCGTCCCTCTCACCGGACGGCCGGCTGATCGTGTTCAGCCGCAGCGCCCCGGCCACCGGCCGGGAGCCGGCCCGGCCAGGGCGCGTCCTGATCGCCGAGGTGTCCACCGGGCGGATCGTCGGCACCGTCCAGCCGCCGGCCGGTCAGCAGGGCGCCTCCGACGGCCAGCCGTTCTGGTCCCCCGACGGCAAGCTGATCGCCTTCTCCCGCACCGCCGTGGTCAACGGCAACGCTGGCAACCTGCACGTCTGGACCGTCTCCGCGGACGACCTCACCCGGCAGACCGACCTGAGCCGCACGGCCTGCCCGGGCAGCTGCAACGTCATCGACGACAGCCCCGCGTTCGCCCCCGACGGCCGCCGCATCGCCTTCAACCGCAAGGCCGGTGACGGCGGGAACAACCAGCAGGACGGGGTGGTGATCACCACGCCGAGCGGCGAGGACTGCACCGTGGTCGTGCCCACCGGGCTCGGCCAGGGCGCCTGCACCCGGCCGCTGCCCGAACGCCCCACCACCGGGCCCTTCCAGCCCCGCGACGTCGCCTGGACGGCGAACAGCGCGCAGCTGGTGCTGACCTCCCGCCGTGCCGCGCCGCCGAGCTCACCGGAGGGGCTCAAGATCTACGACTTCGCGACCGCCACGCTCACCGAGCTCGACTGGCGGCTGCCGGGCCGCCAGAAGGAGCCGGCCGTCCAGCAGTCCGTCGACCTGGCGCTCAGCGTGCCCGAGCGGACCCCGGCCGTCCCCGTCGACGGCAGCACCGAGGTGACGATCACCGTGACCAACAAGGGCCCCGCGCCCTCGCCCGGCACCGCCCTGACCGTCTCGGTGCCGACCGGCGCCCGGCTCGACAAGCTGACCACCCCGACCGGATCGTGCGACGCCGCGGCGCTGCGCTGCGAACTCGGCACCCTGGCACCGCGCGCGGTGGTCCGGGTCAAGGCCACCCTGATCGGCACCCGGCCCGGCACCCAGGAGGTCGGCTGGAGCGTCACCGGGGCGGTGGTCGATCCGTACCCCGACGACGACTCCGCCCGGACCCTCCTGCCGGTGCTGGATCCGCCGACCCCCTCGCCGACCGCCACCCCGTCGCCGACCGCCACGCCGACCCCGACACCCACACCCACACCCACACCCACCCCGACGGTCACGCCCACCCCCGCCCCGCCGCCGCCCCCGGCCCCCGCCCCGCCGCCCCAGGCCGGCCCAGGCATCGCGGTCGACGCCCAGCCGAACCCCGGTTACGTCGGCGGCCACGTGACCGTCAGCTACACGGTGCGCAACAGCGGCCAGGCCCTTGCCACCGGCCTGCGGCTGACGCTCGGCCTGCCCGCAGGGGTGCCCACCGAAGCCCTGCCCCCCGGCTGCCGGAGCGGCAGCTGCACGGTGAGCGACCTGGCCCCGGGCCGCAGCGCGGTGGTCCGGGTGGTGCTCTCACCCGTGGCGGCGCTGGACACCACCATCACCGCGGAGCTGACCACCACCGGCACCGACGCCACCCCGGGACCGCACCGGGCGAGCACCCCGCTGCGCATCCTCCAGCCCCGCATCGTCGCGGTGCCGCCGATCGGCAAGCCCGGCTTCGTGACCTCGGTGCGCGGCGTGGACTTCCCGCCCGGCGCGCCGGTCCGGTTCACCTGGCAGCCCGGCATCACCGCCGCGGCGGCGCCCACCCGTCCGAAGGCCGACGGGACGTTCGCCGGCCAGCTGCTCATCCTCCCCAAGGACGAGACGGGCCCGCGCACCATCACCGCCGAAGGCCCCGGGTTCTCCCCGGTGACCTGCCCCTTCCTCGTGGTGGAGGGCAGTATCGGCCCGCCGGGGGAGGTGGAGCGGCGGTGATCCACGAGGTCGACGAGGCGCTGCGGCAGCTGCTCGCCGAGACGGGCCTGCCCGAGCGCGGGATCGAGGTGGTCTTCGACGCGCCCACCCGGGACTTCGCGGCCCGGCGCAACGTGCCCACGGTCAGCGTCTTCCTCTACGGGTTCCGCGAGGACACCGGCCGCCGACAGGCCGGCACCGTCGCGGAGTACGACGCGGACGGCCTGGTGACCGGCCACCGCCCCGCGCCCCGCTGGTTCGAGCTGGCCTACCTGGTCACCGCCTGGACCAACCGGCCGCAGGACGAACACCGGCTGCTGGCCGAGGTGTTGCAGTGCCTGACCACCACCGACACGCTGCCTGCCCGGCTGCTCACCGGCACGCTCGCCGAACTCGGACTGACCGTCGGGCTGGACATCGCGGGGCGCGACACCGGCCTGCCGTCGGTCTCCGACGTCTGGTCCTCGCTCGGTGGGGAACTGCGGCCCTCGGTCGACCTGCGGGTGCTCGCCCCGCTGCCCGGAGAGCGCAGCCCGGCGGGACCGCCGGTCACCGAGGGGCTGGTGCTGCACGCCGGCGACACCACCCCGGCAGGCCCGGAGCCCGCCGACGGCCCGGGCCGCCGACTGCGCTACCAGGGCGCCGCGGCCCCCGGGCCGGACGGCTTCGCCGCGCTCCGGGAGCGCGGGCTGCCGCCCGGCCGCCGGCCCCGGGGCAGGGCGCAATGAGCCTCGACCTCGACCAGGCGGTGAACGGTGCACCGCCGAAGCCCGACCACCTCTGGGAGCGGCTGCACCGGATCGAAGAGCGGGTCCGTACCGCGGTGCGCGAGCGCCGGGCCCACGACCCGGACCCGGACGACCCGTACCGCGGCCAGTACCTCGGCCCCGAGGCGGTGGAGCGCATCCTCGCGGCCTCCACCACGGCGGGCCTGGTCACCGGGGGCTCCGCCGACGGGCCCGCGCCGCCGCCCGGCTCCCGGCTCGGGCGGCTCAGTGCCGCCTTCGGGCTGCTCCCGGTGGATCTCGACCTGCTGCTGGTGGCGCTCGCCCCCGATCTCGACTCCCGCTTCGAGCAGCTCTACGGCTACCTCAACGACGACCTGACCCGCCGCCGGGCGACCATCGGCCTGGCCCTCGAACTGTGCGGACTGCCCGGGGCCGGCGCCGGCCGCTTCCGCTTCTCCACCCGGGCCCCGCTGATCGCCGGCGGCCTGCTGGAGATCACCGAGCCGGACCGCCCGCTGCTCTCCCGCACCCTGCGCGTCCCGGACCGGGTGACAGCCCATCTGCTCGGCGACGACGAGCCGGACGGCGCGCTCGCCGGGCTGGCCCGCCGCGCCGGGTCAGGGCCCTGTGCCCGGAAGCCCGTCGAGCGGCTGCGCGCGCTGGCCGCGGACGGCGGACCGGTGTACCTGCTGGACCGGGGCGGCCACGCCGGCCCGCTCGCGGTGGCCGCCCTCGCGGCCGACGGCCCGCCGACCCTGGTGGTCGACGCCGCCGCGCTCGCCGCCCGCCGGCCGGAGGGCATCGTACGGGTGCTCGCCCGTGAGGCGCGGCTGGGCGACGGCGGTGTGGTGCTCGGACCGCTGGACCGGCTCGAACCCGAACGGCCCGAGCGGGCCGCGCTGTTGCGCGAGCTGTGTGTGGAACTCGCCGGTGTCCCGCTGGTCGTGCACGGCCCACAGGTCTGGGATCCGGCCTGGGCGGCGCAGAGCCCGCTGGTGGTCACCGTCCCGCCGCCGGACCCGCCCGAGCGGGCCGAGCAGTGGGCCCGCGCGCTGGACGGGGAGTCGAGCGGGGAGTTGAGCGAGGAGCTGGCCGAGGCGGTGGCCGCCTACCGGCTGGACCAGGAACAGCTGGCACGGGCCGCCTCGGTGGCGGCCCGGACGGCGGCCGCCGAGCGGCGCCCGGTGCGGGCCGAGGACCTGCGGACGGCGGTGCGGGCGCAGAACGCCGCGGGCCTGGCCCGGCTCGCCCGCCGGATCGAGCCCGCCGTCGGCTGGGCCGACCTGGTGCTGCCCGCCCCCACCGCGGGCCGGCTGCGCGAACTCGTGCTGCGGGCCCGGCACCGCGACCAGGTGCTCGGACGCTGGCGGATGCGTCCGGGCGGCGGCCGGGGGAACGGGGTGATCGCCCTGTTCGCCGGGGAGTCCGGCACCGGCAAGACGATGTCGGCCGAGGTGGTCGCTGCCGAGCTCGGCATGGAGCTGTACGTGGTGGACCTCGCCACCGTGGTGGACAAGTACATCGGAGAGACCGAGAAGAACCTGGAACGCATCTTCACCGAGGCCGCGCAGGTGAACGGCGTCCTGCTGTTCGACGAGGCGGACGCGCTGTTCGGGAAGCGCTCGGAGGTCAAGGACGCCCGCGACCGGCACGCCAACGTGGAGACGGCGTACCTGCTCCAGCGGATGGAGTCCTTCGACGGGATCGCGGTGCTGACGTCCAACCTGCGGGCCAACCTCGACGAGGCGTTCACCCGGCGGCTGGACGTCATCGCGGAGTTCCCGCTGCCGGACGAGGTACAGCGGCGCCTGCTGTGGGACCGCTGCCTGGGGCCGTTGGTGCCCCGCGGCGACGACCTCGACCTGGACTTCTGCGCCCGGCACTTCGAGCTCACCGGCGGCTCCATCCGGGCCTGCGCGGTCTCCGCGGCCTACCGGGCCGCCGGGACGGGCACCCCGCTGGGCATGGCGCAGCTGGTCTCCGCGGTGGTCGGCGAGTACCGCAAGCTCGGCCGGCTGGTGCTGGCGAGCGAGTTCGGGCCGTGGCTGGGCGTCCTCGGGGACACCGGGCACGGCTGAACGCCCCCGGGCTACGGAGGCTGCCGGGCGCCTGTGGGGACCACCGGCGGTGTCCGCGGGGGCAGCGGTTCCTGCCCCCGGTACGGGACCTGTGGACATGTTTCCGGGTGGCGCCCGGGCAGCAGACTCGGGGGCGAATGACCGGCGAAATGATTGGCCAGCCGAAGGAGCGCGTATGCCGTCGTACCTCACCCCGGGCGTGTACGTGGAGGAGGTCCAGTCCGGTGCCCGGCCGATCGAGGGCGTCGGCACGGCCGTCGCCGCGTTCGTCGGCTTCGCCGAGACCGGCCCGTTCCACGAGCCCACGCTGGTGACCAACTGGGACCAGTACGTCCAGCGGTTCGGCGGCTTCACCGAGGGCACCTACCTGGCGCACGCGGTGTACGGCTTCTTCGCCAACGGCGGCGGCTCCGCCTACGTCGTGCGGGTCGGCGACCCGGCCCGGCAGGCGCCCGGCGCCGCCCCCGCCGTCGCCGCGGCCCCGCCCGTCGAGATCGCGGGCTTCCTCTTCTCCGCCCTGCCGGGCGCGGGCGCCGACGTGTCCGTCGAGGTCGCCGACCCGGAGGGGGAGAACGTCCCCGACGACCGGTTCCGGCTGCTGGTGCGCCGGGGCGCCGAGGTCGTGGAGACCTACGACGTCTCGACCCGCAAGAGCACCAAGGGCTACGTCGTCACCCAGCTGCGGGAGTCGAAGCTGGTCGCCGTCGCCGAACAGCCCGGCACCGCGCCGAGCCGCCCCGAGCGCCGCACCCACGCCCTGGCGGCCGCGCCCGCGCCGGCCGCGGCCCCGGCCGGTCGGCTCGACCCCGCCGAGTACGTCGGCGACGCCGCCGCCAGGACCGGCTTCGGCGGCCTGGAGGCGATCGACGAGATCACCATGGTCGCGGTGCCCGACCTGATGAGCGCCTACCAGCGCGGTGACCTCGACGACGAGGGCCTGCGCACCGTCCAGCTGGCGGTGATGTCGCACTGCGAGCAGATGGGCGACCGGATCGCCGTCCTGGATCCGCCGCCCGGTCTCAACGCCCAGCGGATGCGCACCTGGCGAAACGACGAGGCGGGCTTCGACTCCCGCTACGCCGCGCTCTACTACCCGTGGATCAAGGTGTTCGACCCGGCGAGCGGCCGCAACGTGCTGGTCCCGCCGAGCGGGCACGTCGCCGGGGTGTGGGCGCGCAGCGACGCCGAGCGCGGCGTGCACAAGGCGCCCGCCAACGAGGTCATCCGCGGCGCGGTGGACCTGGAGATACGCCTCAGCAAGGGCGAGCAGGACCTGCTGAACCCGATCGGCGTCAACTGCGTACGGGCCTTCCCCGGGCGCGGCATCCGGATCTGGGGCGCGCGCACCCTGTCCTCCGACCCCGCGTGGCGCTACCTGAACGTGCGCCGGCTCTTCAACTACCTGGAGGAGTCCATCCTCCTGGGGACCCAGTGGGTGGTCTTCGAACCCAACGACGACCGGCTGTGGTCCAGCATCCGCCGGAACATCACCGCGTTCCTCACCGAGGAGTGGCGGCGCGGGGCGCTGTTCGGCCAGACCGCGGCCGAGGCCTTCTACGTCAAGTGCGACCGCGACAACAACCCGCCGGAGTCCATAGACCTCGGCCAGGTGGTCTGCGAGATCGGCGTCGCCCCGGTGAAGCCCGCGGAGTTCGTGGTGTTCCGGCTGTCCCAGTTCTCCGACAGCACGAGCCTCGTCAACGAGTGACCGGCCCGGTCGGCACCACCCCTCGGCACCCCTCGCATCGGAAGGTGACACAAACCCATGGCTGAAGGCGATCCGCTCTCCACACATATCTTCGGCGTCCAACTCGGCGGCTACAACGTCGAGTCCGTCAAGGAGATCAGCAACCTGACGGTCGAACAGGACGTCGTCGAGTACAAGCAGGTGACCCAAGAGGGCAAACTGATCGTCCGCAAGCAGCCCGGCGCCCGGCTGCCCGGCGAGGTGACCATCACCCGCGGCCTGGACAAGAGCGGCGCGTTCACGGACTGGATCAAGGAGACCCTGAACAACGGGGCGATCAACACCGCGCGGCAGAACCTCACCATCGAGGTCAAGGACACCACCGGTGCCACCCTGCGGCGCATCCAGCTGATCAACGCCTGGGCGAGCCGCTGGGAGGGCCCCACCCTCAGCGCCGGCGAGTCCAGCGCCGCGACCGAGACCGTGACCATCGTGTTCGAGGAGATCTCGGTCGAGTGAGGCGGAAGATCGGCCTGGAGGAGCTGCTGGAACGGGCTCCGGCCCTGCAGAACACCGCGCCGCAGCAGCAGGCCCCGGCGGCAGCGGCAGCGGCGCAGCCCCGGGGGCGGGCGCCGCACACCGAGTTCGAGTTCGAGCTGCCGCTCGGCTACGTCGACGACGAGGGCACCGTGCACCGGCACGGCGCCATGCGCCTCGCCACCGCCCGGGACGAGCTGATGCCGCAGATCGACCTGCGGGTCAAGGAGAACCCGGCCTACCTCGGCGTGGTGCTGCTCAGCCACGTGATCACCAGGCTGGGCGACATCACCGACGTGCACGCCGGGGTCGTCGAGCGGATGTACGCCACCGACGTGGCCTTCCTCCAGGACCTCTACCAGCGGATCAACAGCGAAGGCCACACGCGCGCCGCGGTGACCTGCCCGCACTGCGACGGCGCCTTCGAGGTCGACCTCGCCGGTGGGCGCCTGGGGGAATCGTGACGTACGCGCCTGCTCGGCTGTACGAGGAGATCGCGTACATCGCCTACCACTTCCATTGGCAGCGGGAGGACATCCTCGACCTGACCCACCGCGAACGCGGGCAGTGGGTCAGGGAGATCGCTCGGCTCAACACCCGCATCAGCGAAGGCGGGTGAGCGGGGTGGGGCTTCGGGACTGGATCGGCCGCCGGAGGGGCGGCGAGCCCGGGGGCACCGGTGGCGCCGGTGGTTCCGGCGGTGCTTCCGGTGATGCCGGCGGGGGCGCCGGCCCGGGCGAGCCCGCCCGGCGGCGCCCGGCGGCGGGGGGCGGGGGGT
>NZ_JBHVFE010000230.1:0-13506 GCF_042801945.1 Kitasatospora sp. NPDC057542 | reverse complement strand
GCCACGGCCGCCGGGGGCACCCCTCCATCGCTTCTCGGACGGTCAGTCCTCGTCGTCGGACCCGCCGATCGCGCCGCCCGCCCCGCCGCCCGGCCCGGCCGCGAGGTCGGTCTGCAGGTGGATGACGCCGTAGTGGTAACCGTGCCGGCGGTAGACCACGCTCGGCAGGCCACTGTCCTTCTCCACGAAGAGGTAGAAGTCGTGGCCGACCAGTTCCATCTCGTAGAGCGCCTGGTCCAGCGCCATGGGAGCGGCCGGGTGCGTCTTCTCCCGGACCACCAGCGGGCCTTCGCCCTCCACCTCCAGGGATCCCATCATGGTCTTGCGGACGGCGCCGTTCGTCTCGCCCTCCAGCGCCCTCGTGTCCGGCAGCGCGGCCAGGGCCGCGGTCGCCTCGGCGACGCTGATCGGGGTGCGGCCGTTCGCGCCGCCCTTGTGCACCCGACGCCGGTCCGCGGACTTGCGCAGCTGCGCGTCGAGCTTCGCCGAGGCCAGGTCGAGCGCCGCGTACGGGTCGCCGGCGGCGGCTTCGGCCCGGATCACCGGCCCACGGGTACGGAGAGTGATCTCCACCCGCTCGGACCGGTCGGCCTGCCGCGGGTTGTGCTCCTTGGACACCTCGACGTCGAGGCTGATCACCTTGCCGTCGAACTTCTGGACCTTCTCCAGCTTCTCGGCCACGTGCTCGCGGAACCTCTTGGGCACCTCGGTCTTGCGGCCCTTGACGACGATGTCCACGCAGAACTCCGATCCCTCGTGCTGACGCCGATCCGGGTGCTACCGGACCGGACTGAGACCCAGCTGGACCAGCCCATCCACTGCCGGCCCCCCGTCCCCGCCGCCAGCGGCGGAAACGACTGGCCCTCACCTCACTTCCTCCCCACCAGGGACGGTTGAAACCCCCTGAAGCCTTATCGAACACCTCACACGGGTTTTTCGCCTCCCCAGGCGACAAAGAGGGTATGACCCGATACTGCGGTCAGGCGGTCAAGCTGGTGCACCCTGTCTACCCTCTCGCGGGTGAAGTATGGGTAAATACCTGGACAACACCCCCCATACGGCGCATCCTGTGCTGACTCTCCGTGCCTGCCGCCGCCAGGAGCAGCCGTGCCGCCGCCCCCCCCCCCCGCCCGCCCGACGCCCGCCCAAGGGCCGTTCGGCCACGCACTGGCCGGGCTGCTGGACGTCCTGCTGCCCGCCGACTGCGCCGGCTGCGGCAGCGAACGCACCCAGCTCTGCCCGGCCTGCCGGCACGTGCTGGCCACCGCACGGCCCGCGCCCACCCTGCTGCCCTGGACGCACGCCGCCGCGCCGTACACCGATCCGGTCCGGCAGTTGCTGCTCGCCCACAAGGAACGCGGCGCGCTGCGGCTGGCCGGGCCGCTCGGCGAGGCCCTCGGCCGCGCGGTGCGCTCCGCCCTGGGCGCGCGGGCCGGGGCCGCGCCGCTGCTGCTGGTTCCGATGCCCTCGGCGCGCTCGGCCGTCCGCGCCCGCGGGCACGATCCGACGCTGCGGCTGGCCGGGGCGGCCGCCCGCTCACTGCGCCGGGCCGGTCTGGACGTACGGGCCGCACCGCTGCTGCGGCACGCCCGGCCGGTCGTCGACCAGACCGGGCTGAACGCGGCCGAGCGGCGCCGCAACCTGCACGGCGCGCTCACCGTGCTGCCGCGCGCCCGGACCGGGCCGACGGGCCTGGCGGGCCGTCAACCGGTGCTGGTGGACGACCTGGTGACGACCGGAGCCAGCCTCGCGGAGGCCGCCCGGGCACTGGCCGACGCCGGCCTGCCGGCCCGGGCCGGCGCCACGGTCGCGGCCACGGTGCGCCCGGCCGGCTGACCGCCGCTGTCGGCGCCTCAGGCAGACCGGAAGGCCCGTCAGCCCGTCCGGACGCGGCGTCAGCCCGCGTAGAAGAACGACCGGGGCTTGTCGATCAGCGGGGCCTCCCGCCACTGGTTGTTGACCAGCCGGTAGGCCTTGACCTCGCTCGGCTTGCCGTCCGTCTGCTTGACCTCCGCCATCGCGAGCACCGGCGGCGCCTGGGTCAGGCTGTCCGCCCGGGACTCCGAGGCCGCGACGGTCATCATGCTCTCGGCGCTCTGCAGCTGGGTGTCCGTGCTCTGCGAACCGTCGGTGCTGATGAAGTAGAGCTGCTGGGTCCGGTCGGCCTCCTTGCCGAGCACCAGCAATTGGTCGGCATCCGCCCAGGACACCGAGGCGACATCGGTGAGCGTGGGTGCGGCCCGGCGCAGCCCGGTGATCTTCACGGTCGGCGCCTGCGGGGTGCCGCCGTGCACCACCAGGCCGAACATCAGCGAGCGGGTGGCCACGCCCGGGCTCTTGACCACCAGGGCGACCCGGACGCCGTCCGAGGAGATCTTCAGCGCCTGCACGGTCTGCCCGGTCAGCCCCTCGACCGGCACGGTGGACGGCTTGTTGCCGCGCACCATCACCACCGACGAGGTCTGCTTGTTGCGGTCCACCACCCAGAGGTTGCCGCGGCCGTCCCAGCTGGGCGAGGCGAAGCCGTCCTCCTTGTCGCCGGACTTCGCCGACGAGCTCAGCACCGGCTCGCCCAGGTTCACCGCGTTGTCCGTCAGCTGCACCGAGTAGACCTGGTGGCCGTCCTCGCTGATCGCGGCGGCCTGGGCACCGCCCCGGCTGACCGCGATGGCGCCGAGCGGCGGCTTGGTGTTCGACTGCGGCTTGCCGAGGACGCCGCGGACCGGGTCGCCGGGGCGCCCCTCGTCGGTCGCCACCAGGGCACCGTCGGCGCGCTGGTAGTACTGCGTCGCGGCCGTCGGGCCGGCCAGCGAGCCGGGGCCGGTGGCCGGCACGTCGCTGCGGCTGGCCGTGCAGGCGCCGCGCTGCCCCTTCAGCTCCAGCCGCTCGACCTGGCCCTTGCCCTGGTCGGCGAGGGTGTAGAAGAGCTGGGTCGCCATCCGCCGGCAGGCCATCGGCTCGCCGACGTCCGCCTTGCCGAGCTGCACATGGGCGACCCGGCTGTCGTCGATGGTCACCTTGTCGACCGTGGTGTCGGTCGGGAACGCCGTGCGGACCACCGGCGAGAGCCAGGTGGAGGGACCGCCGACGAGCGCCCGGGCGGCCGAGGTGAGCGGGTCCACCCGGCGCCGCAGGTAGATCGGGTCGGCGATCAGCACCTCCTGACCGGCGTTCCCGGAGACCACCAAGGACGGGTCGGGCGCGGTGTAGAAGAACCGCTCGACCTGCCGGAAGCTGTTCCGGAAGTTGGTCTCGTTCATGATCACGCCGGGCGGCAGCCTGTCGATCCGCCACTCGCCGTCCTTCTCCCGGACGAAGGTGAAGTCGGAGGAGACGTTGTTGTTCTGCCCGGCCACCAGCAGGTACGAGTGCTTCTCGTCGACGGTGGCGACCAGCTGCCCGCGCACCGCCGCGGAGACCACGGTGTCCGCGTCGGTGACGTCCGGGACGGGCGCGATGGTGGTGGCGGAGAGCACCTGGGTCCCGGCGTCCGGGTTCCAGGCGGCGGCGGCGCTCTCGGTGAGGTACTTGCGCGCGGTTTCGTACCCCTCGTCGGCGGTCACCGCGTCCAGGAACCCGGTCAGCAGCTCACGCGGCTTGGCGCCCCGGCCGGGCGCCACCGGGTAGACCCGGGCCTGCAGGTTCTTGTCCGCCGAGCCCTGGGACAGCTCCACCCTGGTGATGCCGCCGGAATCGGGCATGGCCGCGCAGCCGCTCGCCACCAGGGCGCCGAGCAGCGCGCCGACCGCCGCGAGGAGCCGCGGCTCAGTCCTGTTGCTCGTCCCTCGCACGCTGCGACCCCTCCGCGTCCGTCGTCCCGCCCGTCACGTCCGGCTCCGCCGTCCGCTGTGCCACCGACGGCCGTCCCGGCGTCGGGTCCACCATGACCTGGGCCCCGGTGGCCCCGTACCCGGCGGCCGTCCACACGTCCGAGGGGTCCGAGCGCGGCCCCTCCGGCATCCGGCGCCGGCCCAGCCCGGGGCCGATGTTCAACACCCCGCCGAGCCCGCTGCCGAGGCCGTTGCCCACGGCCTCCGGCGTCTCCGCGTGGTCCTCGACGGCGGCGCTCGCCGTCGCGCCGGCCGGGCTGATCGCCCGCCGGTACGGCGTGCCCTGCGCACCCAGGCCGCGGTTGTTGCGGGAGTCCTCCGGCTCCAGCCGGAACGGCGCCCGGGTGATCTCGCCACCACGGGTGCGCGGCAGGGTGAGCCGGAAGTGCGAGCCGCCGCCGGGCTCGCCCCAGGCCTGGAGCCAGCCGCCGTGCAGGTGGGCGTCCTCGACCGCGATCGACAGGCCGAGGCCGGTGCCGCCGGTGGTCCGCACCCGGGACGGGTCGGCCCGCCAGAAGCGGTGGAACACCCGGGACGCCTCGCCCGGCTTGAGGCCGATGCCGTAGTCGCGCACGCCGACCGCGACCGCGCCGTCCGCGGAGCCCAGCCGGACCACCACGTCGCGGCCCTCGCCGTGCTCCAGCGCGTTGACCACCAGGTTGCGCAGGATGCGCTCGATCCGGCGGGAGTCCACCTCGGCCAGCACCGGCTCGCCGTCGCCGCGGATCACCACGGCGCTGCCCTTGGCCTCGGCGAGCGGTTCGGCGGCCTCCACCACACGGGCGACGATCTCGCGCAGGTCGACCGGCTCGGCGTCCAGGATCGCGGCGCCGGCGTCGAAGCGGCTGATCTCCAGCAGGTCGGCGAGCAGCGACTCGAAGCGGTCCAGCTGGCCCTGGAGCAGCTCCGCCGAGCGGGCCGCCATCGGGTCCAGGTCCTCGCGGCTGTCGTAGATGAGGTCGGCGGCCATCCGGACCGTGGTCAGCGGGGTGCGCAGCTCGTGCGAGACGTCCGAGACGAACCGCCGCTGCACCCGGGACAGCTCCTCCAGCTGGCGGATCTGCGCCTGGAGGGCGTTGGCCATCCGGTTGAAGGACTCCCCGAGTCGGGCGATGTCGTCCGTCCCGGTGACCTTCATCCGCTCTTCCAGGTGTCCGTCGGCAAGCCGCTCGGAGATCCCGGCGGCCATCCGGACCGGGGTGACCACCTGGCGCACCACGACCCAGGCGATGCCGCCCATGAGGATCACCACGAACACTCCGGCGGTCGCCAGGGTGCCGGTGACCAGGTTGAGGGTGTCGGTCTCCTGGCCGAAGGAGAACACGTAGAACATCTGGTACGGCGTCCCGGCCGGGCCGACGAACTGCATGCCGAGGGCCAGCCCGGGCTCGGACTTGACGCTGCTCTCCGGCGAGCGGTGGATCCGGGTCGGCTGGTCGAACATCTGGCCGGGCTCGGCGAGCAGCTTCGCCCGCAGGGTGTCCGGGATGCTGATCGGCTGGATATCGCCCGAGTAGCGCGGCGCGAAGCCGGCGGTGTCGGGCACGACGGCGCCGGTGCCGGGGGCCATCGCGATCACCGAGTAGACGGTCTGCCCGCTCCCCGCCAGGTCGTTGACCTGCCGCAGCAGCCAGGTGCCGATCTCGTCGACGGTCGGGTCGGCGGTGCCCCGCAGCTTCTGGTCCCGGGCCTCGTCGATCTTCTTCTGCTCGACCTGGAAACCGATCCGGGCCTGCGCGCGGGCGGCGTCCATCTTGGTGTCGAGCAGGCCGGTGCGCACCTGCGCCACCACGACCACGCCCAGCACCAGGACGACCGCGATGGACGCCAGCAACGACACCGCGACCACGCGCAGCTGGATCGACCGGCGGTACAGCGCGGCCACCCGGTGCACGGGGCGGCGCAGCTGACGCTTCACCAGCGCGACCACGCCGGAAGGGCCGCGTCGGCGGCGGGTGCTCGAACTCAGCACGTCGCCGCGCACGGCCCCGGCCCCGTCGGTCGCGGAACCCGACGGGGTGTCGTCTGCCCGGCCCGTCACGTCAGCTGGGTCCGGCCTTGTAGCCGACGCCACGGACGGTCACCACGATCTCGGGGCGCTCCGGGTCCTTCTCGATCTTGGAACGCAGGCGCTGCACGTGGACGTTGACCAGTCTGGTGTCCGCCGCGTGGCGGTAGCCCCAGACCTGCTCCAGCAGCACCTCACGGGTGAACACCTGCCAGGGCTTGCGGGCCAGCGCGACCAGCAGGTCGAACTCCAGCGGGGTCAGCGGGATGCCCCGGCCGTCCCGCTTCACCGAGTGGCCGGCCACGTCGATCACCAGGTCACCGATGGTCAGCTGCTCGGGCGTGGGCTCCTCGGCGCGGCGCAGCCGGGCACGCACCCGGGCCACCAGCTCCTTGGGCTTGAACGGCTTGGTGACGTAGTCGTCGGCACCCGACTCCAGGCCCACCACGACGTCGACCGTGTCGGTCTTCGCGGTGAGCATCACGATCGGGATGCCGGACTCCGCCCGGATCTGCCGGCACACGTCGATGCCGTCACGGCCGGGCAGCATCAGGTCGAGCAGGACCAGGTCGGGCTTGGTCTCCCGGAACGCGGCTAGCGCCCTGTCCCCATCCGCCACGAAAAACGGCTCAAAACCCTCACCACGCAGCACGATGCCGAGCATCTCGGCCAGTGCGGAGTCGTCATCAACGACGAGGACGCGTCCCTTCATGCGTCCATCCTCTCATTACCGGATTGTGACCTGCCGCACAGCAGTGCCAATGCTCCAGAACGGCCAACTCCCGCACCGGTGCATTCCGGCCATACCAGGCGAATACCCCCGCCGGAAACTCCTCCGGACCCCCTCCGCGCCCCGCCGGGAACCACCGCCCGGCCCACCGCGAAGGACCGTTGCCGATCAGCAACCGGATCGCCGTGGGGCCGATTTCCGGCCCCATGGCACGATGGGCGCTGCGCGCGGGCGGAAGATCCGTTCGCAGTCGCGCCCGTGACGCCCTCCGAGGAGCAGTGATGACCGACACTCCGGGCTGGGCCTCGCCCAGCTCGTCCGAGCCGCCCCGCGACGGCGCCCGGCCCCCGGCCGACGCGCCCTCCGCCGTGCCCGGGCCGTCGGCACCACCACAGGCCACCCCCGGCTGGACCGGCCCGGCCGGCACCCCCCGGAACGGACAGCAGTGGGGCCGGCAGCCCCCCGGCGGCCACCGCCCGTACGGCTGGGGCGCCCCGGCGAGCCCAAAGCCGGGTGTCATCCCGCTGCGCCCGCTGAGCTTCGGCGAACTGCTGGACGCCGCCGTCACCACCGTCCGCCGGCACTGGCGCACCGTGCTCGCACTCTCGCTCGGGTTCGCCGTGATCGCCCAGGCCGGAACCGTCCTGGTCAACCTGCTGATCAAGGGCAAGACCGGCCAGGCCACCCAGACCCTGCGGATGCTGGCCGACCTGCCGCTGGAACTGCTGCTCAACGTGTTCGCCACCGCGCTGCTCACCATCGTGGTCAGCCGTGCCGTCCTCGGCCGGTCGGCGACCGCCGCGGAGGCCTGGCGCGAGGCCCGTCCCCGGCTGCTGCAGCTGCTCGGGCTGACCCTGCTCACCGTCCTGCTGGGCCCCGGCGTGATGCTGCTCGGCTTCGCCCCGCTGATCGGCTACACCGCCACCGGCACGGGCTCCCCCGCGATCGCCGGCCTGCTCACCCTGGTCGGCCTGCTGACCGTGCCGGTCGCCGTCTGGCTGTGGATGCGCTTCAGCCTCGCCGCCCCCGCCCTGATGCTGGAGAAGCAGGGCGTGCTGACGGCGCTGTCGCGCTCGCGGCGCCTGGTCCGCGGCGCCTGGTGGCGGGTCTTCGGCATCAACCTGCTGGGCCACCTGCTGGCGCTCTTCGTCGCCGTGGTCATCGCCGTCCCGTTCCAGATCCTCGGCCTGGTGCTGGGCTTCGAGAGCATCAACCGCCAGGGCCTGCCCGGCACCGCCGACCAGGGCGTCGCCATGGTGCTCCTGCTGGCGGTCGCCGGCATCATCGCCGGCACCTTCACCACCCCGTTCATCGCCGCCGTCGGCGTGCTGGTCTACATCGACCAGCGGATCCGCCGCGAGGCCCTGGACATCGAACTCGCCCGCGCGGCCGGCCTGCCCGAGCACGGCGGCGCCGACTGGGGCGCGCAGGGCGACCCCACCCCGGCGAGGCGCTGAGCCGGATGCCTAACTGGGGGGACAGGCTCCTCGCCGCGGGCGGCGCACCGGTCACCGTGCCGCGTGACCCGGCGCGCGACGCCGCCCGCGACGAGCTGCTCGACGCGGAGTACCACAAGCACGACCCGTCCGTACTGCAACGGATCACGGACTGGGTCTACGACCACATCGCCGCCGCGCTCGACAGCATCTCCGGCGACGGCACCGACGGCACCACCGGACTGATCCTCTTCCTGATCGTCGCGGTACTGATCGGCGCCGCGGTCTGGTGGCGCCTCGGCGCACCCCGCCGCGCCGCCCGCACCGTCCAGGACGTGTACGGCACCGAGGGCCCGCGCAGCGCCGACCGGTACCGGGCGGACGCCACCGGGCACGCCGCCGCCGGCCGCTGGACCGAGGCCGTCCGCGAGCAGATGCGTGCCCTGGTGCGCGGCCTGGAGGAGCGCACTCTGCTCGACACCCGCCCCGGCCGCACCGCCGACGAGGCCGCCGCCGAGGCCGGCCGGGCACTGCCCGAGCACGCCGCCGCACTGGCCGCGGCCGCCCGGACCTTCGACGACATCGCGTTCGGCGAGCGCACCGCCGACCAGGACGCGTACCGGCTGCTGCACGAGCTCGACCGGACGCTGGAGCGCACCCGCCCGGTCCTCGCGCCCGACGCCGCCGGTGTCCCCGCCTCGGCCCCGACGCCCGGAGGAGCGGCATGACCGATACCGTCCCCGCCCCCGCGGCACCGCCCGCCGCCGGGGCGCCCGCCGCCCCGAGCAGCCTCGCCCCCACCACCCGCGGCCTGTGGCGCCGGGCCCGCTGGTACCTGGCCGTCCTCGCCGCCCTGCTGATCGGCGCCGCCGCCGTGTCCGCCCTCGGCCAGGACCGCCGCTACCCGCCGCTGGACCCGCGCTCGTACGACCGCGACGGCGCCCACGCCGTCGTCGCCCTGCTCGAACGCCAGGGCCTCAAGGCCGAGTTCACCACCGACCCGACCGCCACCCCGGCCGGCCCGGACACCCTCGTCCTGCCCGAACCGGACCTGCTCAGCCCCGCCCAGCTGCGCGCCGTCGCCGCCGCCCGGCACCGGCGGCTGGTGCTGGTCGCCCCCGGCCCGGCCGCGCTCACCGCACTCGCCCCCGGCATCCGGCTGTCCGACGACGCGGGCGGACTGCCGTACGCCTCCGTCCGCTCCGCCCCCGCGGAGTGCTCGCTCCCCGAGGCCGTCCGGGCCGGCAGCGCCCAGCAGGGCGGCATGCTCTACACCAGCGGCAGCCGCGGTGAGGGCTGCTACCCGCGCGCCCACGGCTACCCGCTGGTCAGCCTCCCGGCCGGGGACGGCGACCGCGATGTCATCGTGCTCGGCAGCGGCACCTTCCTGCACAACGGCGAACTCGCCGAGGACGGCGACGCCTCCCTCGCACTCGGACTGCTCGGCTCGCAGCCCCGCCTCACCTGGCACCTGCCCGACTACTCCGCCCCGCTCCCCGAGGGCACCCGCACCAAGACCTTCGGCGACTACCTGCCGAGCGGCTGGCACTGGGCCGGCTACCAGCTCGCCGTCGCCGCCGTGCTCGCCGCCCTCTGGCGCGGGCGCCGACTCGGCCCGGTGGTCAGCGAGAACCTTCCCGTGGTGGTCCGCGCCGCCGAGACCACCGAGGGCCGCGCCCGCCTGTACCGGCGGGCCAGGGCCCGCGGCCGCGCCGCCGAGGCGCTGCGCGGCGCCACCGCCCACCGCCTCGCCCCCGCCCTCGGCGTCCCGCTCCAGGCCGGCGCACCCGACCCCGACGCGCTCTGCGTCGCCGTGGCCGGCCGACTGCCCGAACGGCCCGCCGGGGACGTCCGGGCCCTGCTGTACGGCCCGCCCCCGACCGACGACGCCGCGCTGCTGCGGCTCGCCGACGACCTCGATTCCCTCGAAAGGCAGGTACGGAACCCGTGACCGACCAGGCAACCGCCCAGCTCCGCTCCGTCCCCGGCACGGCACCCGCTACCCCCGCCACCGACCCGCGCACCGCGCTGACCGCCCTGCGCGCCGAGATCGGCAAGGCCGTGGTCGGCCAGGACGCCGCCGTCACCGGCCTGGTCGTCGCCCTGCTCTGCGGCGGCCACGTGCTGCTGGAGGGCGTCCCCGGCGTCGCCAAGACCCTGCTGGTGCGCACCCTGTCCACCGCGCTCAGCCTGGAGACCAAGCGCATCCAGTTCACCCCCGACCTGATGCCCGGCGACGTCACCGGCTCGCTCGTCTACGACGCCCGCACCGCCGAGTTCTCGTTCCAGCCCGGCCCGGTCTTCACCAACCTGCTGCTCGCCGACGAGATCAACCGCACCCCGCCGAAGACCCAGGCCGCCCTGCTGGAGGCCATGGAGGAGCACCAGGTCACGGTGGACGGCGTACCGCGCGCGCTGCCCGTCCCGTTCCTGGTCGCCGCGACCCAGAACCCGGTCGAGTACGAGGGCACCTACCCGCTGCCCGAGGCCCAGCTGGACCGCTTCCTGCTCAAGCTGATCCTGCCGCTGCCCGACCGCGACCAGGAGTTCCAGGTACTCTCCCGGCACGCCGCCGGCTTCGACCCGCGCGACCTCGGCGCGGCCGGCGTCCGCCCGGTCGCCGGGCCCGAGCACCTGGCCGCCGCCCGCGAGCAGATCGCCAAGCTGACCGTCTCCCCCGAGGTCCTCGCCTACATCGTCGACCTCTGCCGGGCCACCCGGCAGTCCCCGTCGCTGTCCATCGGCGTCTCCCCGCGCGGCGCCACCGCCCTGCTCGCCGCCTCCCGCGCCTGGGCCTGGCTGGCCGGCCGCGACTACGTCACCCCGGACGACGTCAAGGCACTCGCCCTGCCCACCCTGCGGCACCGGGTCGCGCTGCGCGCCGAAGCCGAGATGGAGGGCGTCACCGCCGACTCCGTCATCCAGGCCGTCCTCGCCCAGACGCCCGCACCCCGCTGACCCCACCCCCACCGCACCGCACCCGTTCCGGCCCTCCGGCCCACGGGCTTCCGTCGCACGGGCTTCCGAAGGAGCGCACCGCATGGCCCTCACCGGGCGAACCGCCCTGCTCGCCGCACTCGGCGCGCTCGTCGTGGGCCTGCTGCTGCCGTCCCGGACCGGGATCGGCCTGGTCACCGGTGCGGTGCTGATCGCCGTCGCGGTCGACCTGGTGCTCGCCGCCCCGGTCCGCAGCCTGCGGTTCGGGCGGGGCGGCGACACCACCGTCCGGCTCGGCGAGCCCGCCACGGTCGAACTGACCGTCACCAACCCGTCCGGCCGGCTGCTCCGAGGCCTGGTCCGCGATGCCTGGGCCCCGTCCGCCTGGCGCCCCGGCACCGCCGAGGCCGCCTCCCGGCACACCCTGGCCCTCCCCGGCGGCGAGCGGCGCCGGATCACCACCGTGCTCACCCCCACCCGCCGCGGCGACCACCAGGCCCACCGGGTGACGGTCCGCTCGCTCGGCCCGCTCGGCCTGGCCGGCCGCCAGGGCTCGCACCTCGTCCCCTGGACGGTCCGCGCGCTGCCCCCGTTCGCCAGCCGCAAGCACCTGCCCTCCCGGCTCGCCCGGCTGCGCGAACTCGACGGCCGCACCTCGGTGCTGACCCGCGGCCAGGGCACCGAGTTCGACTCCCTGCGCGAGTACCTGCCCGGCGACGACGTCCGCTCCATCGACTGGCGCGCCAGCGCCCGCCGGGCAGCGAACACGGCCGCCGGCGCGGGGGGCCTCGCCGTCCGCACCTGGCGCCCCGAACGCGACCGGCACATCCTCGTCGTCCTCGACACCGGCCGCACCTCGGCCGGCCGGGTCGGCGACGCGCCCCGACTGGACGCCGCCCTCGACGCCGCGCTGCTGCTCACCGCCCTCGCCACCCGGGCCGGCGACCGGATCGACCTGCTCGCCCACGACTCCCGCAAGCGCGTCACGGTGGCCGGCAGTTCGGCCCACGAGGTGCTGCCCGCCTTCACCAACGCGATGGCCGGCCTGGAACCCGCGCTGCACGAGACCGACATGCGCAAGCTGGTCGCCACGGCACTCAAGATGGCGCCGCAGCGCTCGCTGATCGTGCTGCTCACCGGCCTCGACGCGGCCCCGGTCGAGGACGGCCTGCGCCCGCTGCTGCCGGTGCTCACCAAGCGCCACGAGGTCGTCCTCGCCTCGGTCGCCGACCCGCAGCTGGACGTCCTCGCCGCCGGGCGGGGCACCCTGGAGGCGGTCTACGGCGCGGCCGCCGCCGAGCAGACCCGCGCCGACCGCCGCGCCACCGCCGAGCGCCTCACCCGCCACGGCGTCACCGTCCTGGACGCCCCTCCCGCCCGGATCGCCCCGGCCCTGGCCGACACCTACCTGGCGCTGAAGGCCGCCGGCCGGCTCTGAGGGGCCCCGGCGCCCCGGCACCACCCGCGTCAGCTCGTCCGACCGCCCCTCAGTCCCTCGTTGAGCCGGGCCGCCCGGCGGGTCAGGTAGTCGCGCTCGGCGAGGTTGGGCGCTTTGTGCGCCGCCTCCGCGTACAGCCGGGCCGCCGTCACCAGATCCCCTTCGCGCTCGTGGAGGTACGCCGCCACCGCGGTGTACCTGGGCAGCGCGCCGTCCAGCTCCGCCAGCGCCGCCAGCCCGGCGCGCGGACCGTCGGCCTCGCCGACCGCCACCGCGCGGTTGAGCCGCACCACCGGGCTCGCGGTCAGCCGGACGAGCTCGTCGTACCACTCGACGATCTGCACCCAGTCCGTCTCCTCGGCGGTGAGCGCGTCGGCGTGCAACGCCGCGATGGCCGCCTGCGCCTGGAACTCGCCCAGCCGGTCCCGGGCCAGCGCCGTCCGGAGGATCCCGATGCCCTCGGTGATCAACCCGGTGTCCCACCGGCCGCGGTCCTGCTCGGCCAGTGGCACCAGCGCGCCGTCCGGCCCGGTCCGGCCGGCCCGCCGGGCGTGGTGCAGCAGCATCAGAGCCAGCAGTCCCGCCACCTCGGGGTGGTCGATCACCGCCGCGAGCTGCCGGGTGAGCCGGATGGCCTCGGCCGCGAGGTCGACATCACCGGAGTAGCCCTCGTTGAAGACCAGATAGAGGACCCGGAGCACGGTGGCGACGTCCCCCGGCTGGTCGAACCGGACGCCCGAGACGGTGCGCTTGGCCCGGCTGATCCGCTGCGCCATGGTCGCCTCGGGCACCAGATAGGCCTGCGCGATCTGGCGGGTGGTCAGCCCGCCCACCGCACGCAGGGTCAGCGCGACTGCCGACGAGGGCGTCAACGCCGGGTGGGCGCACAGGAAGTAGAGCCGGAGCGTGTCGTCCACGTCGGCTGAGGGTCCCGGCCCCGGCTCCTGGTCGACCAGGTCCTCCCGGCGCCGACGGGCGGCGTCCGACCGGGCCGCGTCCAGGAACTTGCGCCAGGCCACCGTGACCAGCCAGCCCTTGGGATCACGCGGCTGCTCGACGGCCCAGAGCCGGACCGCCTCGACCAGCGCCTCCTGCACGGCGTCCTCGGCCGCCGCGAAGTCTGCTCC
>NZ_JBHVFE010000229.1:0-13716 GCF_042801945.1 Kitasatospora sp. NPDC057542 | reverse complement strand
GCGCTGCCCACTCTGGCGAACATCGAACAGGCGCTGACCGTAGCGACTCCCAAAGTGCTGAACATGTGCTGTCCGTTCTCGTGAACAGAGCCACAAGGACGTTCTCGCCTTGGTCGCCAACGACATCGGCACACCACCGAGGAGATCCTCGCCTGCCGCCGCTACGCCCTCTCCGGGGACGTCCGGGCGATGGACGGCTGGTAGAACCGCAGGCCCGAGGGGGCGGCTTATAGATTTGCGCCCGTCCCGGAGGCCTCGAACGGGGGGCGATTTATGAAACCGCCGCAGGTCAGCGCGCGCCGGTGATGGCCCGTGAGTGTGCGTCTCGGGTCCGGCGGGCGCCTGTCCGCAGGCTACCGGGACGCGGTCGGCGGGCCAGGGATTTGTACCCGCCGCAGGACACTCTCGTTACCCGTGGTGGTAGCGCTCAGACCTGCCGGTCAGGGTCGGAGAAGGTCAGGCCGCCGGGCGAGAGCGGCCGCCGGACCGGAGCGGGTACGGCCGCAGTCTCGCCCGGCGGCTGGCGGAAGTCGGCGCCCTGCTCGACCGGCAGCCGGCGCACGCCGGACTGGGCGGGCAGGGGTGCGTCCGTGGCGGTCGCGGAGAAGGTGGGCATCGCGAGAGGGCGACGGTTAGTCATGATCCACAGTGTCGCAGCCCGGGCCGGGCCGGGTAGGCCAAACCGCTATCACCGGTGGTAGCGCTCTGGCCCTGGCGCCAGGACCAACCGATCTCGCCTGCCCTCGGGTGGGGTGGCCACGGGGACGGCTACGCATCCGTAAACGGCCGCGGGGCTTCGGCAGCCGAATGCACGAGCCTGAGGCGCGGACGCGGTACGGGTGCTGCCTCCCTCGGGGCTGGCTCCGCAAGCGCGTGCAGCATCACCCGGCCAAGCGGCCTGACGGCCACAAGGCGGCCATCGGCAACGAGCGCTGCGAGGGCCTTCTTCACGCTGGTCGGGGACGTGCCGAGAGCCCCGGCCATGCGTAGGTTCGTCATGAACAGCGGATCCCCATCAGGCACTCGTGCCTTGTAGAGGTCCAGCACCGCCGTGGAAATATCGCTGGCGCTGCGGGGAGTCCTTGCTCTGTCGGGCCGGTCTGGGTCCGGCTCGTAAGCCTCGACCGCGCCGGTGATCAACGCGAGGGGGTCCTCGCTGCGAAAGTCGAACCATTCCCCGTGGATCCGCTGACGGGCGAAGCAGGCATGCAGGTGCTTCTCCAATCGCGGGCCTCCGGGGAAGGTCGCCAGGAGGCGGAGTTCAACCGGCGATCCGGCCTGGAGGCTCGATAGCCGACCAGTCGGATCGACGCTTCGCCCGATCTTCACCGGCCGAGCCGCAGGCGACCCCACCACGTAGACGGAGTCACTGGTCGTCGGTACCGGTTTGTCCACCCCAACTTCGTTCACAGCACGGTACGTTACCGAGCACCACTGACAGTAGCGCTCTCAGCTTGAGCACCGCACGCCTTACTCCTGGTCGGGGACGGCCTTGATGGTGCGTCGGCGGCGGGCGTCAACGTTGCCGACCTTTCGGGGGCCTTCGGCGCGGGCATCGAGGGTGATCTCGGGGGCCTCCAGTGCTTCGCCGACCAAGCGGCGGATCTCGGGGTTGGAGGCGAAGAAGAAGCGGGGGTTGACCCGGTAGCTTCCCGGGTCCGGGTGCTCGACCAACTGGAGCGCTTCCAGCCGGGCCAAAGCCTCGTACGCGGTGGAGGTCGAGGTGCCGCAGTCGTGGGCGATCTCCTCGACGTCGGCGGTGATCGGGGCGAACACTGCGCCGTGGCTGGTGAGCCATTCCAGGACGCTGCGCTGGCTGGCGGAAAGGTTGAGCGTGTAGACGGGCGGCATGCCGAGGCTGTCCGGGTCGAAGTCGCCGTGGTGGCTGTGGGTGGCGGCGCTCATCGAGTGCCTCCGTTCGTCGTGCTCCTGGCCGTGGTGGTGCGGCGCGGTCCGGGCGTCTTGGCGGCCGCTTTCTCGGCGGCCTTCTTCGTGGCGGCGATCGCCTTGGCGTCCGGCGTGATCGGCGGCGGGTCCAGTCTGCGACACGCCTGCACCTGGGCGTCGCCAGAGCCCTCCCAGAAACGGCGCGGGTTCAGCTGGTACGTCTGGCTCCGAGGGCTGGTCTTGAGCAGGATGTTCAGCTTCACCAGGCGGGCGAGCGCCGTCTTCGCGGTCGTCTCCGTCGCCAGGATCGCCTCCGCCACGGCAGCCGCGGTCACCTTCACCGCCGCACCAGCCCCACCGTTCGAGCGCACCCAGTCGATCGTCGCCCACTCCGCCCCGGACAGCGCCAGCGAGTACAGCGGTGCGTCGTCGGTGTAGGCGTTAAGGGTGTACGAGCCGTCCATGGTGTGCGGCGTCCGGGCCTTCGGCGCAGGCAGCACCGCACCCGTATCCAGGTTCACCAGGGCGATGTTGCCCCTGCGAGCCATGCTGCTCCTCACCATGCCGTCGCCGTCCAACACCGGTTCAACGACCGGTGCACCTTGAGGTTGCTAAGGGCTAGTTTTTCAGACGTTAGCTCCGAAAAACCCGACCTTAGGGGCAAGAACCTACAGGATACGGCCCGGAAAACGCAGGTTCCCGGCGACGTGTCGAGCCACTGTGTCCTCAGCAAGCGCTGCCGTAACGTCTGGTTTTCTGGCGGCAACGTCTGGAAAACCAGACGTTAGTGAGGAGAAAACCGCAGGTCAGGGCATATGTCCCTTCTTAGGTAGTAAAGGCGAGCGGTCGCGTGGGCCTTCACCCCGATGGCTTGGCCTCGCTACCAACTGGCCTGGAAGCCCTCATCCTGACCTCCCGACGACTGATGGACTAAGCACAGTGGCTTCCCCGGTTTGGCCCCACGGTCGGCCCGCCCTCAGGGGGATCAGCGGGGGCACTCATGCGGTGCTGATGCTTCGACCTGACGGTCGGTGTAGACGCTTGGTGGCCCCGCGCAGCACTCCCGGGTTGTGGAGGTGGGTAACAAGGCGGCCCTCGTCAGGTGGGTGGTGACGCCAGCAACCGCTCCTGGGCGGGCAGGCTGCGGTACTGCGCGCAGGCCGGATCGGCAGATTGCGCACCGCGCACGGGCTCACGCCACTTCCGCCGGGGGCAACTGGACAGGCCGGACCGTTTGCGGTCCGGCCGGTGCGGCGACGGGCCGACGGCCGGGCCGGCCACGGCCCTGACGGCGGAACCGGCGGCGCAGTCCAGGCGGCAGCGAAGGATGGTCCAGCGCATCCGGGCGCTGGCCAGGGTGCGGTAGCGGAGCGCGCCGCGCCCAGCTACCCAGCCTGCTGTCGACCGCAACGTTGTTGTGGTTGCTGCCCCATCCCGGCCGGGCGGAGGGGCAACCAGGTCACCAACGAGGTGGGGAGAGCGAGGGTCGGACACACCAGCAGCAGACCGGGGCTCGATGTGGATGGTGACGTAGAAGTCGCTGTTTCTCGCCTCCGTTGGGGCCGTGCTTGCCCAGGTCGCGAAGACGGAGACCTTGTTCTTCGCGGAGGCCGGAGGGGGAAGCGACCTGGTTCGTCGCGTGCGCGTGCACCATCCACAAAGTTCTGCTGTATTCTTAAGTTAGAAGATTTCAGCAGAGATGGAGGAGTTCATGCCGACGCTCAGCATCCACTTCGACCCTGCGGTTCTCGCGCATCTGGTGAACGCGAGTGGCGACGAGACGGTCCACGTCACTCTCGCTCTCGCCCAGGGCACCCCCGATCCCACTGCGCCTGCCGCGACGGTCGTGCGCGGCCCGCTCGCCGAGCTGATGAAGGCCGGAAAGCTGACGGCCGGCACCGAGCTGACCTTCCACCAGCCCCGGACCGGTCGCTCGGGCCGCGCCGTGGTGACCGCCGACGGGCAGCTCGTCGTCGACGGTCACGCCAAGCCGTTTTCCTCTCCGTCCAAGGCCGCCGAGGCGGTCACGGGCAGTGTCATCAACGGCTGGACGCTGTGGCACCTGCCCGGTGGGCGAGGAACCCTCGACGACCTGCGTCGAGAGCTCGGCTGACCTGCGTACTTACACCGGAGCGTTGGGGGGGAAGCCGTGGAGATAAGGGGGGCCACGCAACCGTGCTGACCGAGAACGAGAGCCGCGACGTACTCGAAGGGCTCATCCTGCCCGCAGCGACGTCAGGCTCAGTGCCGCAGGAGAGCCCTGTGGTGGTCCTGGTGGCAGGCCCTCCCGGCAGTGGCAAGACCACTCTGGGCGACCTGCTGTACCCGGTCCTCGGACTGCGCGGCGGCGCCGTGCGCGTCGGCGCAGACCTGTACAAAGCCGCGCACCAGCACTACGAGGCGCTTCTGGCGAAGGACGTGCGGACCGCCGGTGCCGGTGTACGTGCTGACACTCGCCGCTGGCAGGCCAAGGTGGAGGCATACGTACGCGCCCACCGGCTCGACGCGGTGGTGGAGACCGCACTCGCCGACCCGGACGAGGCGCGCGCCCAGGTACTGGCGTACCGGACGGCCGGGCACCGGATCGATGTGGTCGCGCTGGCGTGCGCGCCTGCGGTCAGCCAGCTGGGGGTGCTGGAGCGCTACCTCGGCAACGGGGACGGTGCCGGGCGCTGGGTGTCGTGGGCCAACCACGACACCTGTGCCCGGCAGCTGGGCCGGACCCTGGACATGCTGGAGTCCGAGCACCTGGTCGACCGCGTCACCGTCGTACGGCGCGGCCTGGAGTCCCTGTACAGCAACGAACTCGTCGACGGGACGTGGGCGCGGCCGCCCGGCGCGGCCCGGGCGGTGGAGGCCGAGCGGGCCAGGTGGTGGGACGCGGCGGAGACCGTGTCCTTCCGCCGGGCCCTCGCCAGTGCCGAGCAGGCGCTGGTGCAGGCGGAGACCCGGCTGTCCGCCGACCGAGTGCTGGCCGTCTCGCGGGACGCGGAGAGGTGCGCAGCGCTGGCCGAGCCGGTTCGGCGCACCGCTCAGCCGATTCCTGGGCCGCCCGGCGTGGACTACCACCGGCTGTCTGCTGACGAGCACGAGTGGACGTTTCAGAACCTGATCGTCCCGGACCTCGGGGAGATCGTGGCGCAGGAGCGGCCCGTCGCCGTCTATGTGATGGGGGCGCCGGGCGCTGGTAAGACCCAGGCGGCGATGATGGTGCGCCGGGCGCTGCGCGATCGGCGGCCGGTGTGGATCGCGGGCGAGCTGTTCAAGGCGGCCCACCCGGACTACTTTCGGCTGTTGCGCGAGTACCCGCGCACCGCGTCCGCCCGGATCCGCGCGGACTACAAGGCGTGGCAGGCCCGGGCCGAGGCGTATGTGCGGGAGCGTCGCGCGGACGCCGTGATCGAGGTCGCCCCCGGCAGCGTGAACTCCTTCCTCGACGATGCGGCCGTGTGGCGGCGGGCCGGGTACCGCGTCGAGTTGCTGGTGCTGGATGTGCGCGCGGCCGACAGCCGCCAGGGCACCGCCCTGCGCTACGCGGAGGTCAGCCGGGGCGGCACCCGGCCGGGCCGGTTCACCACCGCCGCCGGGCACGACCGGTGCCTGGCGGCGGTGCTGGAGTGCGTCCAGGCCGTCGAGGAGCAGCGCCTGGTCGACCACCTCGGCGTGGTTCGCCGCGATGGCACTGCCGTCTTCCGCAACGCGCTCGGTCCCGACGGCTGGTGGACCGGCCAAACCGGTGCCGCGCTCGCCGCGCGGGCGGGGCAGGTGCGGCCCTACACCGAGCAGGAGGCCCGCCGGTTCCTCGCCCACCAGCGCAAGCTGCGCGCGGCGCTGCCGCAGTACCGGCGGGAGGTCGACGCGATCACCCGCCTCGCCTGGCCGCTGCTGCCGCCCGCGCTCCAGCCCGGCCGTCTCGCCTTCGCCCCGCCCGCCGCGCTCCCGGCACCACGCCCCTACACGCCGGTGATCTCGCTGAGTCTGGCATCGTAGTCGGCCTCGATCTGCCCGAGCTCCTCTCCGGTCGTCTCCGGCAGGTCGCGCAACGCATCGACGCAGGCGGCACGCTCGGCCAGCAGCCGCGCGACGCGGTCGGGGGTGGGTGCCGGGCGCCGGCGTTCGGCGCGGATCTGCTCGGCGTACCAGGCCGCCACCTGCTCGATCTTTTCCGCGATCCGGCCGCGGGCATCGTCGCCTCCGGTGCCGTCAGGCGTGCCGGAGCCGGCGCGGGCCGGAGAGTGGTGGTCAGGGAGTTCAGGGTCGTGCACGGGAGCCGCCTCGGTCTCGAAAAGTGCGCAGGCCAGGGTGTTACAGGTCGGAGCCTACGGTCCCCGCTTGGTTCCGCCTGCCCCCGGCCGGCGCGGCCCGTGAGGGCGTAGGTTGATGCCTGGTCAGATCTGTGCGGAGGGGGAGTCGTCGATGGCGGGGCGGGATCTGAGGGCGCTGTTCGGTTCGAACGACCGGAGTCTGGGCGCCGAGGAGGCGTTCACCAACCGGGAGGGCCAGTGGCAAATGGTGGCGGCCGCGCTCGCCGAGCACCTGGCCTGTGTGTCCGCTGACGGCTTCGACGTCCAGGACCTGGAGGCGGCGCGGCGCAACGTCCTTGTGTTCCACGGCATCGGGGGCGTCGGCAAGACGACGTTGTCGCGGAAGCTGGAGGCGGCCCTCGGCGAGTCCGGCCGACGCCCGGCGCAGTGGGGCGAGCCCACCTGGCCGACGGCGCCGCGGCTGCTGCCAGTGCGCATCGACCTCGCGCGCTCCGCCGGGACGGACTTCGAGCGCCTGGTCCTCACCCTGCGCCTCGCGCTGGCCGGCCTGGACCGCGCGCTGCCGGCGTTCGACATCGCGCTCGGCCGGTACTGGGAGCACAACCACCCCGGCGAGAGCCTGGAGGAGTACCTGCGCCGCGCCGGGCTGGTGAGCCGCTTCGCGAAGGCGCTGCCGGGCCAGGTGCAGGCCGCGTTGTCGAAGGCCGCCGAGGAGCTCGCGCTGCCCGGCGCGGTCGGCTCCGCGGTCGGGCAGGTCGCCACGGCCGTCGTGCGGGCGGTGCGCGAGCGCCGTACCACCGCCCGGGCGCTGGCTGGCTGTCCGCGGCTCGCGGACCTGCTGGAGGCGGAGCCGGACCTGGAAGCGCTGAGCTTCTACCCGCACCTGCTCGCCTACGAGGTCGACCGCCTGCCCGCCAAGCGGGCGGTCGTGCCGGTGGTGCTGCTGGACACCTTCGAGGACATCGGCGACCGCACCAACCGCGACCTGGAGCGCCTGATCCAGCGCGTGGTGTGGCTGATGCCGAACGCCCTGTTCATCCTCACCGGCCGCAGCCGGCTGCAGTGGGCCGACGACGCGCTGCAGGGTCAGCTCGACTACACCGGGCCCGGCGCCTGGCCGCAGCTGGCTGCCCACATTCCCTCCGCCCGCACTGCCGTCCAGCCCGGGGCCGTCCCGGCCGGCACCGGGGCGACAGCCGACCGGCAGGTCCTGATCGGCGACTTCAGCCCCGAGGACTGCGAGGACTACCTCTCCCGCCGCCTCACCACCGCCGACGGCCGTCCCCTCATCGACGACGACCTGCGCCAGGTCATCACCGCCCGCTCCCACGGCCTGCCGCTGTACCTGGACCTCGCCGTGATGCGCTTCCTGGAGATCCGTCGCACCCGCACCCCCACACCGGCCGACTTCGACCACGACTTCCCCGCCCTCGTCGCCCGCACCCTCCAGGACCTCACCCCCGACGAGCGGCACGTGCTGCGCGCCGTGTCGCTGCTGGACGCCTTCGACGTCCCGCTCGCCGCCACGGCTGCGGGCATGGCGCACCAGGCCGCCGCCCTGCGCCTGGCTGAGCGGCCCTTCGTCCGCGAGAACCCGCTCGCCCTGTGGCCCTACCACCTGCACGCGGTGGTGCGCTCGACGATCCGCCGGGCCGACGACCACACCGACGACCGCTGGTCCGACCAGGACTGGGCGGGCGCTGCCGTCCGGGCCTTCGGCGCGATCGGCGATCAGTGGGCCGCTGGCGCCAGCAGCGGCCGGATGCTGCTGGTCGCCTGCCTGCGCCAGGGCCTGACCCTTGCCCGCGACCACCGCCTCGACCTCGGCTGGCTCGCCGCCGCGGCCTGGGCCTACGTCTCCGACTCGGTGTGGGAGCCCCTCGCCCCGCCCACCCCCGCCGCCCTGGACGGGCAGCCAGCCGTAGGCGAGCCGGCTGCCGGGGCCGCCGCCCTGCAGACCCCGGCCGACGCCCTGGTGGAGACCCTCAGCACGATCGCTGCCCGCCAGCGCCAGCACCGCACCCACACCGCCGACCGTCTCACCCGCGTCATCGACAGCGGCCTGCTCCCGGCAGACCTGACCGACATGGCCCTCTACTACCGGGCCAAGGCCCACCGCGACCTCGGCCGCACCGGCGCGTCCCGGCAGGGCATGCAGCAGGTCGCCGCCGGCACCACCCGCCTCGCCCCCGCCGCCCGCCGGGGACTTGCCCACCTCGCCCGCCTCGACGGCGACTTCCCCACCGCTCTGGCCGCCGCCCAAAACCTCGGCTGGGCCGGACGCCAGCACCGAGTCCTCGGCGACCTGTGGTGGGTCCACGCCGAGATGGACCAGGCCGCCGCCGCCTACGAGGCCGCGCGCACCGACGCCGAACAGCACGCCGTCGCCGGTGAACGCGCCACCTCCCAGGCGCAGCTCGCCTTCGTCCGCGCCTTCACCGACCCCGAGACGGCCGACGACGACCTCGACCTCGCCACCCAGCTTCTGGCCGGCCTCGACCTGCGCGCCACCACCCTCACCACCCGGATCGCCGCGCTCGTCCGCGACGCCGGCACCGGCGGCCAGGACTTCCTCGACCGCGTGGCCCTGCTCGACGCCGAGGTCAGGGCCTCCGGCGTACGTGCCGCCCGCACCACCCTCGCCCTCGCCGTGTGCTTCCACCACGCCATCCTCGACGACGACGGCCTGGACACTGCGATCCGCGACCTCGACCAGCTCACCCGCGACCACGACTACGCCTACTACACCGACATCGCCCACTTCATGGCCGGCCGCCCCCTCCAGTTCCCCTCCCCCGCGCGCTGGTTCGACGGCCAAGGCCCGGTCCGCGACCGCTGGCGCGCCCTGGTCACCGCCCGGCAGAACCGCGTGCAAGGCACGCGGTAGCACCAACCTCCTTCCAGTCCGATTGGCAGGTAGAAGGGTTTCGATGAGCAAGATGACCAGCGGCCCGGCGGCAGCCTGGCACCCCGGAATGACGACCGCCGGCAAGGACGACATTCGCCACATGAAGCCCAGCCAGCGCAACCGCTACCGCCGCCAGGGCTTCACCTGGACGCAGATCAAGAAGATCGACCAAGCCATCGGCCGCGGCGAGCAAACCGTCACCCTCGTCTCACCCGGCTGCGAAATCGCCCTCGACCTGCCGCCGAAACGGCAGTGACCAGACACCCCGCCCCCGCCGGCCCGACACCAACCGACAGGACCGCCTCCAGCAGCCGATAACGGACCCGAGTGAGGACCTCGTGACGTCACCCCACACACGCAAGATCACCTACAACGCGCCCGTCGGATCGATCGACCTGCCCGCCTTCGACGACGACGGCACCCCGTACGAGGTCTGGCCCTGTCACGACTGCCTGCCCTGGCACTTCGAAGTCGTCCGCGACGGCTCCGACATCATGGTCCGCGAATGGCACGCCGTGGACTGCACGCTCTTCCAGCAGCTTCTCGCCAACGAATAGCCCTGGTCACCGCCCGGCAGACCCACCTCACACGCCGAAACGAAGAGGCCCGCCCCTCGGGGGCGGGCCTGCCGCTCAGTCCGCTCGCAGAATCCGCGAGACATAGATCCGCGGCGGGGCCGAGCCCTCGTTCACCGCGTACTCCACCAGCCCCAGATCCCGGCGCAGCGGCGACGAATGCATCCCCGGCCGGCCCGGCACCGGCATGCTCAGATGCGGGAAGGGGTTCTCGCGCAGGTCGACCAGGAACGCCACCACCGCGGAGAACACGTCCGCTGGCGTGCCCGGGTCACCGAGGAACTCCTCGACGGCCGGGGAGACGGTGATCGGGTCGTCCTCGTCGTCCGGGAACTCGTTGTAGTCGCTCACAGGGCCCCGAGCCGACGCAGAACCGCGGACGCGGACGTACCAGGGGCCGTACCGGCCTGGACGGCGGCGTGGATCCGGTCACCCTCCGGGTCGCGGTAGAGCTCCGCACGCAGCCACCACCGCTTCAACACGCCGCCGATCGTCTCGACGTCGGCCTCGCCCATCTCCCGGTAGAACTCCATCCGCTGCGCCGGCGGCAAGGCCGCGGCGACGGCGTCCTGGGTGCGTGGGATGGGCTGGCTGCCGTCGTGGTGGCCGTGCAGGGGCGCTGCGCTCACAGTTCCTCCGGGCGTCTCGTGCGGGCGGGACCGGTACCAGTGTCCTCCCCCAGTGGCAGCGGTTGGTACCCGGGGCTCCGGCCCAGCGGGTCCGGGGGGCATCGGGAGGTGAGCCGGGGACGGCTGACGCCGGGACTCGGAGTCGAACGACCAGTCCCGGCACGGCACTGCGGCCGGCTCAGAAGGAGCCAGGCGGCGTCGGACGGCCCCCGCAGCCGGGACCTCGGGCACGGGGGACCCCAGGTCCCGGCTGCGGGAGGCACCGGCCACACCAAGCCGCGGCCGGTCTGCTCGGCGGCCCGTCAAGGGGGTGGTGGGGCTGCCGTGACCCGAATGCTAGACCCGCCCAAGCTCCGCGAACAGGTCTGTGACCTGCAATTTCCGGGGCACGGACATGCCAGAGGTCAGAAATTCTTACCCCGCCCCGACGAGCGGACCGTGCCGAGGAGCCCTCGTCTGTCGCGTGAGCGGCCCGGAGACCGGGCTGCGTGGGCCGGCTGGCGCTGCGGGTGGTGCACGGAACAGGGCGGGTGAGCGGGGGAGGGGCCCTTCGAGGCTCGGGGCCGCCGAGCGTCCGTTCTTCCTGTCCAGTCGCAACCGGCTTGCGTTGCAAGGACTTTGGGTCCCGTGTTGGCGCGCTGCCCGGCCACCTACCCTCTTCAGTTGCAGTCGGATAGCAATCGACTACTATCCGAAATCAATTCTGACAGCGCACGGCCATGGGCGGGGCTCAGGGGCCGGGCAAAACTGTGGGGGGAAGACATGCCAAATCCTGATCTGGCCTCGGAACTCAAGGTCAATCCGGCCGAACTGGACGGCTGCGGGCAGAGCGCCCAGCACATCGGGAGTCTCATACCGGGCGAAACCTCGAAGGTCACCGAGCCGAACAACCAGGCCGCAAACGGTCTGCGGGGCTGGCAGATGGCCGCCGCCATCCAGGGCTGCGCGACGAACTGGAAGACGCTGCTCGACAAGCTCGGCGCCGACATGGGGGATGTCGGCACCAAGCTCGCCGCGTCGGCCACCTACTACCGGCAGGTCGAGAAGGACATCCACGCGAGCCTGAAGGACCCGAACGCGCCGGCCGGCGACGAGCCCGACCCCTTCGGCACGGTCGTCCTTCCGGTCCCCGTGAAGCCCTACAGCCCGAAGGCGGCCGAGTAAGCGATGGACATCAAGACGCTCTACGACGCCAACATCAACAACATCACCGTCGCGAAGAATGCCTACGACGCCCTCTTCACCGCCTTCGGCCAGCACATCGAGTCCTGGCAGCACGAGGTTGTCGACCGTCTGACCAACTCGCACTGGACCGGGACGGCGTCCGGCCACGCCCATACCCGAATCCAGTTCCTGGGGACCGAACTCCAGGCAGCGAAGCAGGAACTCGGCCTCATCAGCAAGGCGCTCTCCGATGCTGCCGAGGGCATCGCGGCAGCGCAGTCCCACCTGGTCAGCGCTCTGGACGAGGCCAAGAGCAACAAGATGACCGTGGCCCCCGACGGCCGCATCACCTGGGACAACGACCCCAACTCCGCCAACTACGCCGGCGACAAGGCCGATGCCACCGCCCAGGCGATCAGCAAACGGATAACCGCCGCGCTCACCGAGGCCGACCACGCCGACCAGACCATCAGCGCGCGGCTCAGCCACCTCTCCACCAACGCGTCCAACGGCACCGGGCTCGACGCCGCCACGGCGAAGAGCGACCAGGACGCCGCGAACGCACTCAGCCAGATCCCCGCCGCCGGCACCGACCCGAACAGCGTGAAGGCGTGGTGGAACGGCCTCACCGATGCTCAGCAGCAGCGGATGATCCTCACCAACCACGACAAGATCGGCAACCTCGACGGTATCCCCACAGTCGCCCGGCACCAGGCCAACTTGATCAACCTGCAACGCGGAAAGGAGGACCTCCAACGCCAGCTCGACGGCCTCGGCCCCGAGCCGGTGAAGACCCTGGCGACCTTGAACGGCCAATCCGTCAAGAACCCTGCCTACGATGAGTGGAAGCGCAAGCACGACGCCCTCGATGACAAGATGAAGGGCGTCCGGGCCATCGAGGAGCGGTTGGGCAAGCCCGTCGATGCCGACCACCCGCCCACGTTCCTGCTCGGCTTCGACACCAAGGGCACCGGCCGCGCCATCGTCGCGGTCAACAACCCGGACACCGCCGACAACGTCTCGACCTACGTCCCCGGCACTGGAGCCCGCGTCGGTGGCAGCCTTCGTAGTGACATCGAACGGTCGGACCTGATGGTCGCCTCGGCGAACGCGGCCAACAAGAAAGCCGGAGACCCCAGCACCACGTCGTCGATCACCTGGGTCGGCTATGAGGCACCGCAGTCGATCTTCCCCGAGGCTGCATGGGACGGCTTCGCAAAGGCCGCGGAGAACAACCTGCACAACTTCGAGACGGGGCTCCGCGCCACACACGAAGGAAAACCATCGAACAACACCATTCTCGGCCACAGCTTCGGCACCACGACCGTCGGGTACACACTGCGCGACAAGGGTTTGCCGGTCGACAACGTGATCCTGATCGCCAGCCCTGGCGCCGGCGTCGAACACGCCAGTGATCTGGGCGTCGACCCGTCCCGCGTCTTCGCGGCACAGGGCGACAAGGACGCCATCAAGTACGCGCTTCCCGAGGACCCCGACAATTTGGCAAGCAATCTCGGCAACAACGTCGCTGGCAGCTTCGGATACAACGACAACCCCGACCATCACGTGGCATTCGGACGCGACCCGAGCGTCTCACAGTTCGGCGCGCAGATAATCCCCACCAGCCCGGGAACGGATCACTCCGGCTACTGGGACCAGAACTCTGCCTCCCTCATTGCGATGGGACAGGCCATCGCTGGAAAGCCGATCTCATGAGCACCGCGATGCGCGCCTCCGCAACGTTGTCACTGGCCAGAAGGTCCGCGGTCGCCGCCGCGCTGGCGATCACGACACTGGCCCTGAATTCCTGCGGAGCGAGCACGCTGCAGGAACGGTCCAAGCCCACGATCACACTGGACCAGGCCAAGAAGCAGACCGATAGCTATCTCGCGGACATCCTGGCCAAGCTCCCGGTCAAGCCCACGGCCAGCTCGGGCGACTTCCGCGATATGGAATGCGACGCCAACGACATCGGTCCGCATGGCAGAACACAGACCAGCCGAGGATACGACTTCGGGGACGTTCCGTCCGCCACCAGGGCCGCAGCCGCCGATGCATTCCGCACGCTCATGACCGAGCGCGGTTTCCAGCCCGAAGCGGATCCCCCCAACTTCCATCACGACTGGATCAAGCTCAAGAACCCCACGGACAACTTCCTCGCCGTCCTGGACGGGGTCTCCGACGCGAGCCGCAACGTCTCCCTGAACGTCAGCTCGCCCTGTGTCTGGCCCAACGGCACCCCGCCAGCCTGATCCGACCTCTCTCCGGTCGGCCCGCCGCTCCCGAGC
>NZ_JBHVFE010000228.1:0-13766 GCF_042801945.1 Kitasatospora sp. NPDC057542 | reverse complement strand
GGGGACCTGGAGCACGCCACCGGGGCCGTGCTGGAGCAGGCCGCGGCGGCGCTCGGCGTCCGTGCCGTGGCTGTCTGGCAGCGGCTGCCCGGCGGCGCGCTCGCCCTCGCCGCGCACGCCGGGCTCTCCGCCGGCGAGGTGGCCGGCTGGGCCCGGGTGCCGCCCGGCGTGCCCACCCCGGCGCAGCTCGTCGTCGGCAGCGGAGCCGAGCTGTGGCCCGGCGAGCCCGGGACGGACGGGCCCTCGGTGGGCGTCGGCGCCACCCGGGCGGTCCTCCCGCTGCTCGACCGGGGCCGCCGTAGGGGCGCGCTGGAACTGCTCTGGCCGGCCGCCGGCCCGGGTGCCACCCCGGTGGTCGGCCCGGCCCGGCGCCGCGAGCTGTACGCCCTCGCCGACCTGTGCACGACCCTGCTCGGCCCGCCCCCGGAGGCCGCCGCCCCCGAGCAGGCCGCCGCCCTCCTGGACGGGCTCCTCACGCCCGCGCTGCTGCTGGCCCCCGCCCTCCGGGCCGAGCGGATCGCCGACTTCACGGTGCTGCGGGTCAACGCCCGGTTCCGCGACCCGCTCGGCCGCCCCCGGGAGGCGCTGGAGGGCGCCTCGCTGCTGGAGACCTACCCGGTGGCCTGTGCCGCCGGACTGCTCGACCGGCTGCTGCGCGCGTACGAGACCGGCGTGCCCTCGACCGCCGAGCGGGTCCGGCTGGCCTTCCGGGAGCACGGGCCGGCCGTCCCGGCGGCCGTCCTGCTCTCGGTCGTCCCGCTCGGCAACCGGCTGCTGCTCTGCTGGCAGCTGGACGACGATCGGGAGGAGGACGAGCGCATCGCCCTGCTCCGCCAGGCCCAGCGGCTGGCCCGGGTGGCCGGGTTCGAGGAACGCCCCGCCGAGGGCCGGATCCGCTGGAGCGACGGGCTGTACGAGCTGTACGGGCTACCGCAGGGCGCTCCGCCCGTACCGCTGGACCGGCTCGCGCGGCACACCCACCCGGACGACCGGCCGGCGATCCGGCGCCTGCTGGACACCGTCCGGCACCACCACCGCACCGCCTCCGCGGTGGTCCGGCTGGACCGCCCGGACGGCACCCACCGCTTCACCCGGGTGATCGCCGAGCCGGTGGTGGACGAGGCCGGCCGACTGGTCGCCGTCCGCGGCGCGTACCACGACGTCTCCGCCCAGCACTGGACGGAGGTCGCCCTCGGCGCCACCCGGGAGCGGCTGGCCGACAGCGAGCAGGAGTCGGCGGAGCGGGCGCAGCTGGCACTCCGGCTGCAGCAGGCGATCCTGCCGGCCGCGCCTCCCCCGCTCGGCGTCACCGGTCTGCACGCCGCCGTCCGCTACCGGCCCGCCGCCCAGCGTGACCGGGTCGGCGGCGACTGGTACGACGTGCTGGTGCTGCCCGACCGGAGGGTGCTGCTCGCGGTCGGGGACGTGGCCGGGCACGGCGTCGGCGCGGCCACCGGGATGGTCGCACTGCGGCACGCCCTGCGTGGCCTCGCCGTCACCGGAGCCGGCCCGGGCCGGCTGCTGGAGTGGGCCAACACCGTCGCCCTGCGCGAACCGGGCCAGGTCACCGCGACCGCCGTCTGCGTGCTGCTGGACCCGCTCGGCGGCGAACTGCACTGGGCCCGGGCCGGCCACCTGCCGCCGATCCGGTTCGGCTCGGACGGCGCCCAGGTGCTGTCGCTGCCGCACGGCGTGCTGCTCGGCGCGCTGGAGGACGCCGAGTACGAGGAGCGCACCGCCCGGCTCGACCCGGGAGACGTCCTGCTGCTCTACACCGACGGGCTGGTCGAGCGCCGGGACCGCCCGGTGGAGGAGTCGGTGGAGGAGCTGATCGAGGCGGCCGGCGCCCCCGGCCCGGACCTGGAGCAGTACCTGGACCGGCTGCTCGAACTCAGCCCTGCCGACACCGACGACGACACCTGCCTGATCGCCGTCCAGACCGAGTAGGCCCGTTTCCCGCGCTACCCGCCGCTGCCCGATCACCGTTGCTCCGCATGTACCGTTGCTCCGTACGGCCCACGCGGGGATCGAGGTCACCGCGGAACCGGTCCGGGACCTGCCGCGCGACCGGCACCCCGACCCGGCCGACCGCCCCGTGACCTTCGGCCCACCCGCTCGGGCCACGCTGCGCTGCCTCGTCGCGACGGCCGGCCGCTGACGTCCTCCGGGTTTCTCAGCGGTCGTTACGGGCCGCCCGAGGCGGGTAGGCGCGGATCCGCGCGGAGGTCGGTCGAGACCAGGACGGAGGGGATTCCCATGGTGCTGCTGGGACTTCCGCTGACGGCGGCGTCCGGCGCATTCGTCGCACTGCCGATCGCGGACAACCTCTCCGGCGTGCCCGGTTACCCGGTGACGATCCTGGGCACCAACCTGGTGGTGCTGAACAGCCTGGGCATCCTCCTCTCCGGTGTGGCGCTGGCCCTGCTCTTCTGTCTGGGCCTCGCGATGATCGGGCTGTCCTGGCGGGCCCCGCGAAGGTCACGGCGGGCCGGCACTCCCGTGGAGCGGTCGGCGCAGGGCGGGTCCGGCCGCCCGGAGAACCGGCCGGTGGCGCCGATGGAGCCGCGGCACTCCGCCCCGGCGGAACGCGCCGTGGGCGGCTCCGACGAGATGCGGGTGCCGCCGGAGGAGCGGGCCGCCGAACAGGGCGGCCGGGAGAGGGGGGCGCGCCCCGTCGGCCGGATCCGGCACCTGCTCGGGCACTGAGCTTCTTCGCCGGGAGCTCGAAGCGACCCCGCCCACCGACTCCAAGACCCGATCCCGGGAGGCCGTCATGGACCTCGCGTTCCTCACCCCGCTGCTCGACCGGCCCGGACCTTGGGCCTCCGTCTACCTCGACACCTCCCGCGCCACCGAGGACGCCGCCCGGCGCCGGGCGCTGCTCGACCGCGCCGCCGTCCAGCGGCTGGCCGTCGCCGGAGCCGACGCACCCAGCTGCGCGGCCGTCCGTGGCCACCTGGCCGAGGCGCCCGCGGCCGGGTCCCCGCCCGGGCGGGCGCTGTTCGCGGCGGACGGCGAGGTGGCGCTGGATGTCCCGCTCGCCTTCTCCCCGCCCGACGTCGCCGCCACCTGGGCTCCGCTTCCGCACACCGGCCCGCTGCTCGGCCTGCTGGACGACGCGGTGCCCGCCTGCCTGGTCGCGGCCGTCGACCGCACCGGGGCGGACCTGGAACGCTACGAACTCGGGCGCGGCGAGCCGCTGGGCACGGTCGAGGGCCCGGTGTGGCAGGGCCGGGGGCACCGCGCCCCGCCCGTGGACCGCTACGAGTGGCACTACCGGCACCGGGTCGAGGACACCTGGGAGCGCACCGCCGGGATCGTCGCCGAGCACCTCGCCCGGACCTGGCCGCACAGCGGCGCCCAGCTGCTCGTCCTCACCGGCGGCGCCCGGGAGCGCCGGGCCGTCCACGACCGGCTGCCGCAGCAACTCCACTCGGCGACCGTCGAGTTGGAGGGCGGCACCGGGAACGGCGGCACCTCCCGGGAAGCCTTCGACCGGCGCCTCGCCGCAGCCTGGAAGGAGCACCGCAGCCGGCACCTGGCCGAGCTGCTGGACGCCTTCCACACCGGTGTCGGCCGCCCCGGCGAACACCGCACCGACGCCGCCGGGACCGAGACCGCGCCCGGCCAGGCCGCCCAGGGCATCCCCGCCGTGCTGAGCGCCGCCCGGCAGCACCAGATCGCCGCGCTGCTCCTCCAGACGGGCGGCCACGACCCGGAGCGCCCGGTGTGGACCGGCCCCGAACCCGAGCACCTCGGCGTCCACCGGGCCGACCTGCGCGACATGGGCGTCCGCAGCCCGGCGCAGGCCCCCGCCGCCGACGCCCTGCTGCGCGCCGCGACGGCCTGCGCGGCCGAGGCCCTGCTCGTCCCGGACACCGCCCCCGGCCCGCCCGGCGGCCTCGGCGCGGTGCTGCGCTGGCCCGCCTGACCTCCCTCCGACCGGCTACCGCTCGGAAAGCCCGGGCAGCACCGGCTTCACGTCCAGCACCGGGGTGCCGTCGATCGCCTCCAGCCCCTCGACCCGCAGCCGCGGGCCGTCCACCGCCAGGACGGTGACCCGGTGCAGCCCGATCGGATTCGGCCGGTCCGGCGAGCGGGTGGCGAACACCCCGGTCTCCGGCCGGGAACGCTCCCCGCGCGGATGCACCGCGAGCACCTCCCGGTCCGCCTGGTGCAGCCAGGTCAGCAGCAGCACCTCCTGCCCGACCGCGAGGTCCCGCAGCCCCCGCTCCACCCCGGCCTCGAACACCACCCACGCCTCCGGCCCGCCCTCGTCCCCCTGCCTCGGCGCCCCCGCCCGCTCCACCAACGGCGACTCCACCCACCCGATCGCCCGCACCCGGAACTCCTGCTCCGCCACCGCAGCCTCCACCCGCACCTGAGGGTCCACCTGCCATCACCGTACCGGGCCCGACTGCCGTGCCCGCTGCGGCATGGTCGTGAGAGATGTACATCGTCGCTATACAAGCCGATTGACGCCAACAGGTTCTGAATTCGAACAGATCGGCAGCCGGGGCGGTAGGGACTGTTCCGATTGTCGGTGAAGTCGCATGGAGGACCGGCACGGCAAACCGCGGAAACGTCCCGACCGATCCGAGAGTAGGCATGCCGCGATGCGCGAGAATGTCGCGATAGTGGCCTGCTCTGGCGGCATATCGATGTGAGGCCTGATCATTTTCTTTGCAGACCGGTGAAAATGGGCAGAGCGTCTTCGGATTATGGGGCAGCCCTCTAAGATTCTCCGGGCATGCGGGACCCGGCCCGAGGGCCGACCAGCTGGCGTGGCAGCCTGCGGCTGTGTCGAGGGCCACCTTCGAACAGCCAGGATCTGGGCGCTGATTGTAGTGACGTGGGGAAACGATGGGATCGCAGGATATGCCGTCGGTTCGCTAGGGAGGCGAGATGGTCCGGCGAGTGCAGAGTCGGTTCGCGGGTCGAAATTCGGCAGCCTTGGCCCCGGTACGAAGTGATGCCAGGTCGACCTCTCAACGATTGAGGTCGCTTGTGGCGGAGGCCGGGGTCGAGGTCCAGCGAGCCGACGCGAAGGCGGGTTCGGTCTGCTCGATGGCGAGCATCGCGGGCGCGCTGGAAGTGGCGGTTCTCGCGGTGGCCTCCGGAGTCTCGATGTGGGCGGCCGTTCCGGCGATGCTCGGAGCCGGTGCGATGGTGACTGCTCTGCTCTTCGCAGCGGCCGCGCTCAGCCCCTCGCTGCCCCCGTCGGTCGGGCGGGACCGGCTCTCCTTCCTTGATGTCAATTCCATGACCGAGTGTCAATTGCGCTCAGTTGTGTACGGCCTTTCGGTGGCCGACCTCGACGCGGCCGACAGTAGGAGGGCGGTTGAGTTGAGCGCCTTGGCGATGCGGAAGTACCGGCTGCTGAGGGTCTCGATCACGGTACTGCAGTTCGGTTTTGTTCTGGCGGCGGCATCTGTGGTCGTTGCTTTCTGCAAGCTCTGACGCCTTCTGGCTGGGCAGTGCGGAATCGGCACTCGTGTCATATGGAGGAGACGTGTACCAGACTCATCGAGAGCTGTTCGGTGACCCGCTCTGGGAGAAGCTGTGCGCGCTCGCACCTCCCCGGCATCGGAAGACCAAAAGCGTCCTGCTGCTCCAGGGGGCCCCTGGGACCCACGTCTTGGTGCTCGCCTCCGGATCGGTGGCCGTGACCAGGCGTGACGGGAGCGGGCAGCGGACCATGCTCGCAGTCCGGGGAGCCGGCGCACTGCTCGGTGAACTCGCGGTACTCGCTGAGGAGCGGCGAAGCGCGACGGTGATGGCGGTGGAACCGTGTACGGTCCACATCGTTCCGGCCCCCGAGTTCCACGCGTTCATCGACGAGCACCGACTGCTGCAGGTGCTCATGCGGCACACGGTGGGACAGGTGAGACAGAGCGAGGAGATCCGGCAGGAGCTCGCGACGGCCTCCGTCCCTGTCCGGCTCGTGGCGGCGTTGCTGAGGCTGGCAGAGTCGACGGCTCGCCCGGTTCGCGGCCCGGTCCGAATCAAGCTGTCCCAGGACGAGATCGCCCAACTGATCGGGTGCTCGCGCAACTCCGTCGTGGAGGCGCTGAGACCGCTTCGCGCGCATGGACTCGTACAGTCGTTCGCGGGTGGTCTGGAGGTGGTAGACCTCGTGGGCCTGCGAGCCTTTCGTGTGACGGCCTGAGATATGGCTCACCTGGCTGCTGCCCAGGAGTGTGCACCGCTGGCCGGGGTTGTCGCCGCATCATCGGAGCGACCGTCGGACAGGCCCGTCGCGGTCTCCCTCCATCCCCCCCCGTGAAAGGGCGTCAGTGATGCGCGAGTCCACTACTCCCCAAGACCCCCGCGACATCCCGGACTATCGGGCGCTGTTCGTGATCGACATGAAGGGGTACAGCGCCGTCCAGTCGTGGCGCATGACGGACTACTGGGGAGACCTGGAGGGCATGTTGGCCACGGCCTTCGTCCAGAGTGGTCTCGGATCCGAGTGGCACGACCCGCTGTACCGGGACTCCACGGGTGACGGACTGATCCTGGCCCTTCCGCTGGCGAAGGCACGGCTCCTGGTCGATCCCCTGGCGGAGAACCTCCACCGGCTGTTGGCCGACCACGACCGAGAGCGCCTGGCCTCAGTGCCGTCGATCAGGGTGCGGATGAGCGTGCACGTGGGTCCGTTGCCGGACAGCCACCGGGGCGACCCGATCAACGACCTGTGCCGCTTCGTGGCCAGCGACGCGGCTCGCGACACGGTGAAGGTCGCCGAGAAGCACAGGGCGTTCGTCGCGATGGTGCTGTCGTACGAGGCCTACCAGGTCATCGTCCGCGCAGGCCGGACCGAACGCCTCCGTGCCGAGGACTTCCGGCTCACCCGGGCGTCGGTGGACGAGAAGTTCGCCGAACCCGCGTGGGTGCACGTGCCGAGGGTGAACGGGGAACTGCTGGAGGCCGTCGACCCGTGGCCCGGGGTGGGGGCGAAGAGGGTTGAGGAGCCGGTCAAGTCTCCCTGCGCGTCGGACCAGCCTGCCGGCGGAGTACGGAACTTCGGGGCCATCGGCAGCTATCTCGAACAGGCCCACGACTTCACCATCAACAACTAGCTGCGTCTCGCGGCCAGCAGATTGTCGGAGCCGTTCCTGCCGACGCGGGGCTTCAGAGGAGGACGAGATCATGTCGGATGCCATGTATGGGCCTGATCCTTCGGGTCGGGATGCCGAGAACGCCGCAGGTGAAGCCGGGCCGTCGGTCGGCGCCACGGGACCGGACACGGACCCGCAGGGGGTGATCGAAGCCGATCACCGGGGAGACCGGGCGGGTGAGGCGTCGCCGCCTGACCAGGGCGTCGACCGAGGGCCTTCGGTGGAGCAGCTGGCTCCCGACGCCGACTCGGTGGCGGAGGACCGTAAAGCGCCGACTGCGGTGAGGTCCGCGGGCTACGAGAACCCGGTTCCCGTACAGACGGCCGACGGCGCCGTCCAGGTCGGTACCTACGTCGAGTCCGCACGCGATGTGCTCGTCAATCCGACGTTTCCGACTACGACGGTCGAGAAACTACTGGAGGAGACCCCGATCGACGTCGAGCAGGCCTTGCTCGAAGGGGTCTACGTCGAACCGCCCAACGGGGCGACGGCGACCGAGAGGATTCAGAAGGCGCTGAACTCGGAGTATCCGCTGGCCGTCCTGGTCGTCCGGCCGGAAGTCGGTGCGACGACGTTCGCTAAGCGCCAGTTGGCGCTGGCGGTGGGGGCGGGTCGAGAGATCTTCCTCCTGGACGGTGACTGGCAGCGGCTCACGTTGGCCCAGCTGCCGCGCAAGTCCCAGCGGGGGCAACTCCTGGAACTCCGTGACAGTGAGACCGACCAGCTGCGCGAGATCCTGCTGAACGAGCTCCCGCGATACGCGGCCGAACTGCGCGCAAAGGACTCCTTCCTCCTCGTCACAGTGACCGAGGAGCTCTGGGCGGCGCGCAAAGCCGAGGTTCCCGCCGGGATCGCGGTGGTTCATCTCACGGATCCGCCGCCCGCATTTTCGCTGGTCCGGAGCCACCTCACATCCCACCACAGAGAAACACTGGCCTCGGACCTGGAGAAGCGCGACGTCGCCGCGGACATCAAGGACTGGAGCGCAGTGCGTTCGATCCGCTTCGTCCGTGACCTCCTCGCCATCACTGATGAGTTCGATCCGGTGGCGCCGGGCCGGGACACCGAGGATTCGGCCTTCCAGTCGAAGCTCGTCAAGTACGACGACATGCTCAAGCGGCTGGTTCGCGGTTGGTCCAAGGAACTGGACCAACGGCTCGCGGAGGCGTCGGCACCGGCCAAGGAGATCGACGGCGTCGGGTGGGTGTCCCCGTTGACCCTTGAGGAGCGCTGCTACTCCCTCGTGCTTGCTGTCCGGGGCTCGGTCAAGGTCGCGGAGGCGATCGAGGAGGGGCACCGGTTGGTCGGCCTGCTTGCCGGCGAGACGGGAGGGGAGACGGCGGCGAAGGAGAAGCGTTCGGACCTCAGGGGCTCGTTCGTTGGTCGCGGGTTGCAGACCCGTCTGAAGGCCATCGGGGCCGAGGCCGACGAATCCGGCGTGGCTGCGTTCCGCGCTGCGGCGTATGGGGACGAGTTGCTGGTCCGGGTCTGGCGCGAGTACCCGGACGTGCGACCCAGAGTGCTGGAGTGGATCATGTCGGATTCCCCCGAGCAGCGGGCCGAGCCCGATGGCGCGCCGATTCGGGCCGTGACCAATGTGCTGCTCGCGACCCGGGACGCCCAGGGCCTCGCGGGCCTCCGGGACCTCGCCACGACACCTGGACGCCGGGCCTTCGCTGCGCGGGTCCTTGTTGCGGCGGCCAAGGATGCCAGTCTCGGGCGTCCCGCCCGGGCGTTGCTCTACGACACCGCCGCACGCAAGTCCGAGGAGGGACAGCGGTTGGTCGTCCAGGTGTGCCGCGAGTTGTTCGACAGCCAGCGCGACGCGGCGATGACCCGTCTCAGGAGGGTCGCCGACAATGGTGGTCCGGCGGTCTGGGGCGATGTTCTGGAGGCCTTCTCGGCCGCTCTCGGTGCGCCGGAGCAGCTGCCGTGGTTCGTTGACACGCTCCGGGCTGTACACCGGCGTGCGGGTGCGACCCCGGCGGTGCGGCTGGGGGTGCTGGCCCTGCTGAAGGCGGACGTGTATGTGCTTGCCGTCGTCGCGGAGCCAGATGCTGCCGAGGTGATCAGGGCGGCGGTCGACAGCATGCTGAATTCCCCGGAGGACTACCCCGGGCTCTTTCCCACGCTCGCGACGTGGCTGGAGCGGGTCCCGTCGGGGAAGCCGTATGAACAGGCACTCGCGACGATCTGGGCGGTCGTAGTGAAGCACGGCCGGCTCGCGGACTTCACGCTCCTGGCCACCGTCCTCGGTGGGATCGTGCGTGAGGACGGCCAGGTGCCGGAACAGGACATCATGAGCTTGATGAAGGCCGACCCTGACCTGACGTCGGTGGTGGAGCTGAAGAGGGCGAGCGAGTGAAGCGTCTCTTTGGGCGCCGTCGAAGGCCCGAGAGCTTTACCTGTGTGGTGGAAAGGCGCTTGCTGGGCAGCCTGACGCCAGACCTCCGCTTCACAGCCACATTCTCGGCCGAGTGGTGGTCCGGTCAGGACGAGCACCGGAACGTCGAGTCGGTGGTGGCCCGCGATCTGTTGGAGCGCGCCGTCAAGCTTTCCGAGCGGTGGTCCGTTGACGAGGTACGACCCGCGCAGGACCAGCTCAACGCAGAGCTCGGGCGGGAGTACGACAGCGCTCACGGCTACTATCGGGGACTCGTCGCCACCGTCCAGCTCTTCGTAGACGACGACACCGCCGAGGTGGCTCGCCAATGGCGTCGTGACCGGGCCCGCGTTCAGCGGATGAGGTACCTGAAGAGCATCCTCTACTCCGATCCGGAACTCCTGCTGCTCGACCATCTCGAACGGTACCCGGAGGACCTTGGGACCGTGGACGTCAAGCCGTTCCAGCAACTGGCCAGGACCGTACGAACCGGCAACGCGTCGTGGTACCCGCTGCTCGACGCCCTGGCCAGGCTGAGTTCGGCCTCGAATCCGGTCTGCGGAGACGTTACGGCCATGAAAGCCATCCTGAAGGCGGTCAAGGAGGCCGCTCCGGAGCTGATCGAACTGCACGGGTTGCGTGACGAGACCGCGTGAGCTCGCCCGGTGGGCTGGCCCATTCCCTCCGCACTGCTGAGCGGATTCGAGGAATTCATGTCAACCAACCTATGGCGCTGGATACTTGCGCCACGTACGAGCTGGAAGGCGCTTAGGCTCAGCCGAGCGAGCGACGGGCGACTCGACTTCGACGTCGCGTGGCGCAGAGCCCGCGTACACAGGCGCCCTGACGAGATCGGCTACCTGCGCCACGGCCACGGGGTCAGTGAGGCCGGAGATCGTGATGAGCGCGATGAACGGTCGTCGGGCCGCGCTCGCTGAGGCCGGTCAGCGTGGGCCCGGTTCCCCTCGGACCAGCCACGAGGGTTCGAGGGGAACCAGGTGCCCCGTGAGCGTCCGGACGTCGGCGGGGACCGCTGCGCGGGGGAGCAGGGCGGGGAGGTGGCGGGTGGTGTAGGCGCGGTGGGCGGCGGGGGTGGTCCAGAGGGTGGTGACGAGGTAGCGGTCGGAGGCGAGGCGGGTGACGGTGCCGCCGAGCATGCCGTCCGCCGCGGCCATGCCCGGGGCCCAGAGCCGGCGTTGGACGTCGAGGAAGTGCTCGGCGCGGCCGGGGTGGAGCCGGCAGTCGGCGGCCCGCAGGACGGTGGCGCGGGTGAGGGCGTCGGGCAGGGAGGGGGCCGCGCCCGGCATGGTGAGGACGACCGGCCCGGCGGCGACCTCGATCGTGCTGTAGTCGGAGCGCTGGTCGGCCTGGGCGGCGGCCCCGTCGTGGCGCTCGCGCATGAAGCGGGCGTACGCGGGCCCGTCGGTCCACAGGCCGAGCAGGAGGGCCCGGTCGGCGTCGGGCGCCCAGCCGCCGGCCTGGCCGACCAGGCCCGGCTGGTCGGAGATCGCCGACCAGCGGCGCTGGCCGGCGGCGAACGCCTCGCGTGCTCCGGGCGTCACCCGGCAGTCGATCCACTTGCCCCACATGCGGGCCATCATGCTGCGGTGAGGCGGGGGAGCGTCAATCGGGCGCCGGCCCCGGGGCGGTCGGACCAGGGACGTAGGGCCCGCGCCGGGGCGGTTGCCGGATGTGGCGGTGGCCGGATGTTGCAGAGTCCCGTCATTGCCGCCATCGGTGCCGCCGGGTGAGGGTAGGGGGCATGAACGACGCACCCCGCCTGTCGCATCTGGTCGTGATCCCGGTGTTCCCCGGAGTGAACGCGCTGGACGTGGCCGGGCCCGCCGAGGTCCTCGCGCTGGCCGGTCGGCTGCTGCCGCCCGGGCGGCCGGGCTACGAGGTGCGGGTGTGCGCGGAGCGGCGCGGGCCGGTGGCGACCTTCTCGGGGGTGCCACTGTACGTGACCGACACCCTGGCCGAGCAGCGGGTGCGGCCGGACACGGTACTGGTGCCGGGGCGGGTGGACCTGGGGCCGGACGGACCGGTGCCGCAGGTGGATCCGGCGGTGGTCGCCTGGCTGCGGGAGGCCGGGCCGCGGGCCGGGCGGATCGCCTCGGTCTGTGCGGGCGCGCACGTGACGGCGGCGGCCGGACTGCTGGACGGGCATCGCGCGACCACCCACTGGGCGACCGCCGAGAGGCTGGCCGCCGACCATCCGGCCGTCGAGGTGGACGCCGACCCGGTGTTCATCCGCTCCGGGCGGATCTGGACCAGCGCGGGTCTGACCACCGCCATGGACCTCACGCTCGCCCTGGTCGCCGAGGACCACGGCGACGACCTGGCGCTGCAGATCGCGCGGATCATGGTCATGTACCTCCAACGACCGGGCGGCCAGAGCCAGTTCAGCGTTCCCCTGGCGCACCGTACGGGCGGCCGGGCGGACCTGGGCGCTCTGCGTCGCTGGATCGCCGAACACCTGGACACCGAGCTGTCGGTGCCCGTGCTCGCCGGGCGGCTCGCCATGAGCGAACGGCACTTCGCCCGGGTCTTCCGCGCGGAGACCGGCACCACTCCCGGGGCCTACGTGGAGGAGCTGCGCCTGGAGGCCGCCCGCCGGCTGCTGGAGCGCAGCGACCATCCGCTGCCGGGCGTCGCCCGGGCCTGCGGCTTCGGTTCCGTGGAGACCTTGCACCGGGTGTTCAGGGACCGGCTGTCCACCACTCCGGGGGACTACCGGTGCCGGTTCCGGATTCCGGCCGAGAACACCGACTGAACATCAATTCACCACGAGAGAAGGAACACTGTGAGAATCAAGGCCACGCACATCGGAACGGCGACGGTCCTGCTGGAGGTCGGCGGCCTGCGGATGCTCACCGATCCGGTCTTCGACCCGGCCCCCGCCGAGTACCGGCACGACCCGGTGGTCCTGCGCAGCACCCGGGGCCCGGCGACGGGCGTGCACGAGCTGCCGCCGGTGGACGCCGTGTTGCTCAGCCACGACGAGCACCCCGACAATCTGGACGCCACCGGCCGTACCCTGCTCGACGGGCGGCCGGTGCTGACCACGGTCGGCGGGGCGGCCCGGCTCGGCGGCGGCGCGCTCGGGCTGGCGCCGTGGCAGACCCGCGACCTCACCGTGGACGGCCGCACCCTGCGGGTGACCGGCACTCCCGGTGTGCACGGGCCGGTCGGGGAGGTCACCGGGTTCGTGGTCGAGGTGCCGGGCGAGCAGGAGGCGCTGTACGTCTCGGGCGACACCGTCCACATCCCCGAACTGGCCGAGGTGGGGCGGAGGTTCCGGATCGGCACGGCCCTGCTGCACCTCGGCGCCGCCCGGATCGAGGCCTTCGGCGGCGGCGAGCTGATCACCATGGACGCGGCACAGGCCGCCGCGCTCACCGCCTCGATCGGAGCCCGCCGGGTCGTGCCCGTTCACTACACCTCGTGGGAGCACTTCACCGAGGGGCGGACGGAGACCACCGCACGGTTCGCGGCGGCGGGCCTGGCCGACCGGCTGCACTGGCTCACCCCGGGCGTCGCCGAGGTGCTCGACTGACGACCGGACCGGGTTCAGAGGGTGGCGACCGGGGGCAGCCGGTCCAGGATGCGCTCCATGCCGCCGGTCCAGTTGGCCTCCAGCGCGGTGACGGCCTGTTCGAGGTCGCCGTTCAGCAGGAACTGGGCGATCCGCTCGTGCTCCTCGGCGGCGCGTTCCAGGATCTCGTGGTCGCCGACCACCACCCGCTCGTAGCGGTGCAGGGTGAGCTTCAGCGAGTCGATCATCTCGCGCAGCCGGGCGTTGGTGCAGCCGGAGAGCAGCAGGGCGTGCCAGGCGTCGTCGTAGCGCTCTATCGTGCCGTGCGGGGCCTGCGGGGCGGAGAAGGCGCGGGCCTCGGCGAGCAGCCGGGGGGCGATCTCGGCCAGGTGCGCCGGGTCGGAGGTGCGCAGGGCCAGCGACTCCAGGGCGATCACGATCGCGGTGAGGTCGAGGAACTCCTGTTTGCCGGTGGGGGCGAAGCGGAAGCCCTTGCCGCGCTCGCTGGTGATGATGCCCTCGCGTTCCAGGCTGATCAGGGCCTCGCGCAGGGGGGTTCGGCTGACGCCCAGTTCCTCGGCGAGCTGGACCTCGTTGATCGACTCGCCGGGGGTGAACCGGCCGCGGCCGAGCTGCTCCAGGAGTTCGTCCTTCACCTGCTCGCGCAGCGGACGCCGCTCGATCGCCATCGGGCTTCCCTTCTTCCTCGGTCCGTAGCGTACCGGCC
>NZ_JBHVFE010000227.1:0-13819 GCF_042801945.1 Kitasatospora sp. NPDC057542 | reverse complement strand
GCTCCCGGCCGGCCCTGGGCGTCGTTGCGGCGTCAGTGCATCGCGACGGCGTCAGTGCATCGCGACGGCGTCAGTGCATCGCGATGGCGGAGGAGTCGCTCGGCAGGTCGCTGGCCTTGGCCTTGATCACGAAGACCGCGACCAGCAGGGCGAGCGCCGCGAGCGCGGCGCCCACGATGAAGCCGTGCGAAATGCCCTGGGTGAGCACCGTGTTGGCGGCGTCGGTGCCCTGCGGGAACTCGTGGTGCTGCTGGAGGTAGGCCAGCTGCTCCGGCTTCGCGCTCTCCATGAACTTCGGCAGCTGCGCGGCGGCCTCGGCCGTGGCGTAGTGCGCGAAGACCGTGGTCAGGATCGACAGGCCGAGCGAACCGCCGATCTGCTGCATCGAGTTGAGCAGGCCGGAGGCGGCGCCGGTCTCCTCGCCCGGGACGCCCGCGACGGAGAGCAGCATCACCGGGACGAAGATCAGACCCATGCCGAGGCCGAACACCACCGTGGGACCGAGCACCCCGTCCAGGTAGCCGCTGTCCTTGTTCATCTGGGTCAGCCAGGTGAGGCCGACGGTGACCAGCAGTGCGCCGCCCGCCATGAAGGGCTTCGGGCCGTACTTGGCCTGGAGGTTGGAGGCGATCTGTGCGGAGATGACGATCGCGACGCTGATCGGGAGGAAGGAGACGCTGGCCTTCAGCGGGCTGTAGCCGAGCGGACCCTGCACGAACAGCACGACGTAGAAGAAGATGCCGAACATGGCCGCGGCCAGGCAGAGCATCATCACCAGGCCGCCGGTGCGGTTGCGGTCGGCGAACAGGTGCATCGGGGTGATCGGCTGGTCGGTGCGGCTCTCGACCACGAGGAAGGCGGCGAGCAGGATCGCGCCGGCCGCGAAGGAGCCGAGCGTGATGCTGTCCGACCAGCCGTCCGAGGCGGCCCGGATGAACCCGTAGACCAGGCCGATCAGGCCGAGCGTCGAGGTAAATGCACCGGGCAGGTCGAAGCGGCCCGGGTGGCGCTCGGACTCGGCGATGTAGCGTGGCGCGGCGATCGCGATCAGGATCGCGATGGGCACGTTGACGAAGAACACCCAGCGCCAGTTCAGGTACTCGGTGAGCAGACCGCCGGCCAGCAGGCCGATCGCGGCGCCCGAACCGGCCACCGCCGAGAACACGCCGAACGCCCGGTTGCGTTCCGGCCCCTCGTCGAAGTTGGTGGCGATCAGGGCGAAGGCGGTCGGGGAACAGATCGCGCCACCGATGCCCTGGAGGGCGCGGGCGGCCAGCAGCAGGCCGCTGTCCTGTGCGAAGCCACCGAGCAGCGAGGCCAGGCCGAACAGCAGGGTGCCGAAGATGAACACCCGGCGGCGGCCGAGGATGTCACCCGCGCGACCGCCGAGCAGCAGCAGCCCGCCGAAGGTCAGGGTGTAGGCGTTGATGACCCACGACAGGTCGGTGGTCGAGAAGCCCAGGGCGTCCTTGATGTGCGGCAGCGCGATGTTCACGATGGTCGCGTCGAGGACCACCATGAGCTGGGTGGCCGCGATGACGGTCAGGGTGATGCCCTTGCCCCGCCCCTGGCTCGCCTGCGGTGGTGAGTTCTTGCTGAGCGTGTCGGATATAGCCACGAATGTGCCCCCTGCTGGCTATGTGCTCGGTGGTGCGGGTTCGGCGGAGTCGCCGGTCCGGGTTTGGCGCTGCGCCCTTGCGCAGGCCGAGAAGGAACGGGATCGTTCACTAATCGGGACGATATCCTGGCCATGATTGTGAACGCAAGCGTTCCTTAAGGATGGTGGCGATGGAACGGTTGGTGCGGCGCTTGGTGGCTGACCGGTCCGGTCGGTCGCCGGCCGGTTCGGTGGGCCCGGCCTCCGGGGAGGCGGCTGTTCGGCCTGCCGGGACTCGGCCTGCGGCTGTTCGGCCGGTGGAGGCGGGCGGCGGGCCGGTGGTCGCGGGGTCGGGCGCCGGCGCCGGTGTGGGGGTGGAGCCGGGTGCCCGGGTGGGGGCGGAGCCGGCTGTCGAGCCGGTCTTCTGTCCGGTGCGGGCCGCCCGCCAGGTGCTGACGCGGCCGGCACGGCGCCGGGGCAAGGAGTTGGAGAACGCGATCTTCGAGGCCGCGCTCGACCAGCTCACCTCCGGCGGATACGCGCGACTGACCATGGAAGGGGTCGCCAGTGCGGCGCGGACCGGGAAGGCCGCGCTCTACCGGCGCTGGGCGTCCAAGGACGAGCTCGTCATCGACGCCCTGGACGCCACTCTCCCACGCCCGTCCGACACCCCCGACCTCGGGTCCGCACGTGACGAACTCCTCCAGCTCGTCGAGGGGTTCACGCAGGCGATGACCTCCCGGGTGGGCTCCGCGCTCAACGCGCTGATGGGCGAGATCGACCACGAGCGGGCCGAGGTCTTCAAGGCCTTCATCACCGACCGGGTCATCGAACCGACCGCGCGGACCATCCTGGAGATCCTGCGCCGCGGTGCCGAGCGCGGCGACGTCCGGCCCGGCGCGGCCACCCCGCTGGTGGCGGACGTCATCCCGGCAGTGCTGCTCTACCAGGTCAAGATCCGCGGGCTGGAGGGCGTGGGGCCGGGCTTCGCCGGTCGGCTGCTGGACGAGGTGCTGGAGCCGATGATCCGGGCCTGAGGGCGGTGCCGGCCCCGAGGCGGTGCCGGTCCCGGGGCGGTGGCGGCCTCCGGGGGCGTGGTGTCGGGCTCGCGTGGCGGTGACGGGCCCGCGTGCCCGGGCGCCGGCCCCGCGTGCTCGGCTGTCGGGGGCCCCTTTCCGGGGAGGCGGATTCGGCGGTCGCGAGGCGGGCTTAGGCTGGAGGCTGCCCCAGTCGAACGGAATCCGCCATGCCCATCGTCCCCCCGACGCACTCCGTCGAACGCTCGCTCCGCCGGGCCGGCGCCAAGATCGTCGTCGGTCTCGACGAGGTCGGGCGCGGCGCCTGGGCCGGGCCGGTCACCGTGGGCGCGGCCGTCACCGGTCTGCGCAGGGCGCCGGAGGGGCTGACCGACTCCAAGCTGCTCACCGAGCTGCGCCGCCGCGCGCTCGCCCCCGTCCTCGCCGACTGGGTCACCGCGTACGCGCTCGGGCAGGCCTCCCCGCAGGAGTGCGACGAGTTCGGCATGACGGCGGCGCTGCGGCTGGCCGCCGTTCGGGCGCTGGAGGCGCTGCCGGTCGAGCCCGACGCGGTGATCCTGGACGGCAAGCACGACTACCTCGGCGGCCCCTGGCGGGTGCGCACGGTGATCAAGGGTGACCAGTCCTGCATCTGCGTCTCCGCCGCCTCGGTGCTCGCCAAGGTCCACCGCGACGGCCTGATGGCCGAACTGGGCGAGGGGTGCCCGGAGTACGGCTTCGCCGACAACGCCGGCTACCCGTCGCCGGTGCACCGGGCCGCGCTGGAGGAGCTCGGCCCCACCGAGCACCACCGGCTCTCGTGGGCCTACTTGGACGCACTGCCGAAGTGGCGTCATCTCAAGCGCGTTCGGGAGGGCGCGGGCGCCGGCCGGGGGTCCGTCGACGAACAGTTGACGCTCGGTTTCTGACGGTCCGTCTGGAATTGCCCGGGAGGGGGCGGCAGGAGGCCGGTGCCCAGTGGGTGGGGTGCCCGTGCGCGTCCGACCGGCATTTGATAGATATCCGGGTATGCCTGTCTTCCCCGAGGAGCCGGAGATTCACGAGAGCCTCCCGGGCCCCGGCGTTCCCTTCCCCCGCGAGTCGGACGCACAAGCCCCTGCCACCGCACCCACCACCGTCGCCGCCCCGGCTCCGGTGCCCGGCCCCCGTCCGGCGCCCCCGCGCCCGGCCCCGCCGCGCGCCGCCCGTCCGGGCCCGCCGCGACTGATCCCCAAGCCCGGGCCGGCACCGCGTCGCCCGGCCCCCGCCGCGCCGCAGGTGGAGGTCCAGCGGATCGCCGCCACCCCGGCACAGGCGGTGGAGCTCGCCGACGACGCGATCGACCGGCTGCTGGAGTCCGGCCGCAACCCGGGCGACGTCCTGGTGCTGACGGTCGGCGAGGCACACCCCTGGCAGCAGCACGAGCTCTCCTTCGGCGAGGAGCGTTACTGGGCGCAGCTCGCCGAGGGTGGGGACGTGTTCTACGCGGACGCAGCGCTGACCCGTCCGGTCCGCCGCGAGGTGGTCGTCCTGGTGGTCAACGGCGGACCGTCCGCCAAGGCCGCCAAGGCGTACACCAAGGCGCTCGGCCACGCGACCGCGCTGCTGGTGGTCTGCGGCGACGCTGGCCCGGCTGTCGTGGGCGCGGCCGATGCCGCGCCGGGCCGCCCGGTCAAGGCCTGACCGCAGTCGTCCACTTCGGGCCCGGTGCCGCCGTACGGTGCCGGGCCCGAGGTTCGTCCCGCGGTCCTTCGCGGTCGGTGGGCAGCGGGCCGTGGCTGACCGCCCCGCGGGGCCGGTCGCCGCTGACTCAGCGGGTGCCGGTGCGGCGGGTCGGTTCGGCCGCTGCGACCCGCGCCGGGACCCACGGGGCCTCGGACTGCGGGGAGCGGGCCGCGTCCTCTGCGCGCTTGGCCGGGTCGGCCGCCAGTTGGCGGGTGCGCTGGCTGCGCGGGGCGTCCAGCGCCGAGCGCGGCGGCAGTTCCGTCACGGTGTGCACCGGCCCGTCGGCCCACGAGCCCGCGTGCGGGTTGCGTCCGCCCCGCCCGTCGCCGAGGACCTGCCAGCCCGCCGGGGTGAGTCCGATGTACGCGCCGCAACGCAGTCCGTGCAGCACGGACGCGTCCCGCAGCGCCCACATCCAGGCGCCGTCCTGCTCCGTCCAGCCGGGTGCGCCGTCGCGGCAGCGCAGCAGCACGGCCGTCCGGGTCGGCTCGGGCAGCCGCAGGTCGTGCGGGATGATCCGGCGCAGGTGTGTCAGCAGGGCGTTGCGGTGCTGCCAGCCGTCCGTGTCGTGCGGCCAGGGGGTGAACGAGGCCGAGGCGACGAGGCGGTGGAGCGCGTCCAGGACGGCGACCGCGACGGTGCCCGGCTGGGGCAGGTGGCGCTGGTGCAGTTCCAGAACGAACTCGCGGGGGGCGCGCAGCAACGGGATCCCCGAGGCGGTCCAGGCCTCCAGATCCAGCACCCGTCTGGGTTCCGGGCTCCCGGAGAAGGGATTCTGACCTCGGCCGATACCGTTGATCACGATCCTCCTTCCTGGCCCGTGGGCAGGCGGGTGCCTGGGTACGCCGAAGGGCGGGTCCAGCGGACCGGGTCTCGGGTACCTTCCAATTCTCGGGGCATCGAGGGCAGAGCGGCAACGATGAAATGATGAACGCCATCCGATAGCCCATGGTCTGCCGGATATGTTCCACGGCGGGTCGAACGCTGCGGAGGCGCCTCCAGGCCTTGATCCACAGCGCTCGGAGGGCGGGGCGAACCACCACTGACATGGTGGCCACTCCTTTCTCGGGTCGGTCCACCGGTGTGATCGAAATCGCTTCGCTTGATCCTTTCCGTTAGGCCGTTCGGGTGAACAAGAAGGCTCCTTCGGCGGCCTTCCGCTGGCCCGTCACCCCTGTACGGCCAGCACCAGAGGCAGCACCGCGCTCGCCCCCGCTCGGCGCAGCAGCCGGGCGGCCACGGTGACCGTCCACCCCGAGTCGACGAGGTCGTCCACCAGCAGTACCGGCCCCCCGGCGGCGGCCACCGCCTGCTCCACCTCCGGCGGCAGGACCAGCGAGCCGGCCAGCGAGTGCAGCCGCTGGGCGCTGTTGCTGCGGGCACCGTGCGGGGGCAGCCCCCCGGCGTACCCGATCCGGCCGAGCAGCGGCAGCCGCCCGATCTCGGCGATCCGCGCGCCCAGGCTGCCGACCAGTTGGGGCCTGGTCGAGGAGGCCATCGTCACCACGCCGACCGGCCGCTCCAGCCGGGCGCCCTCCGTCGTCGCGGGCCCGGCCCAGCCGCCCGGGCCGCGGGCCCAGTCGGCGAGCACCGCCACCAGCGCGTCCACCGCCTCGCCGGGCACCGGCACGTCCGGCGCCTGCTCGGCGAGCAGGGTGCGCAGCCGGTTGCCCCAGCCGATGTCGGACAGCCGCCCCAGCGCCCGGCCGCTCTCCGCCTGCTCGCCCGCCGGGATCCGGCCCTTGAGCGGCACCCCGAGCGCGTCCATCCCGGTCGGCCAGAGCCGGCGCGGCTCGAAGCTCACGCCCGGGCGGCCGAGCGCGGCCCGGGCGGCCGCCAGCGTCTCGGCGGAGACGTCCGGAGTGTGCAGCGGCCCCGCGCAGTTGTCGCACCGCCCGCACGGCGCGGCCTGCTCGTCGTCCAGCTGCCGGCGCAGGAACTCCATCCGGCACCCCGTGCCCGCCGCATACTCGCGCATCGCCCGCTGCTCCGCCTCCCGGGAGGCGGCGACCTTGGCGTAACGGGCGGTGTCGTACTCCCAGCTCTGGCCGGTGGCCGTCCAGCCGCCCTTGACCCGGCGGACGGCACCGTCCACGTCGAGAACCTTGAGCATGGTCTCCAGCCGGGCCCGGCGCAGGTCCACCCGGGGCTCCAGAGCGGCGGTGGAGAGCGGCCGGCCGGCCGCGGCCAGTGCGTCGATGGTGCGGCGCACCTGCTCCTCCGGCGGGAAGGCCAGCGACGCGAAGTAGCGCCAGATCGCCTCGTCCTCGCGCCCGGGCAGCAGCAGCACCTCGGCCCGGTCCACCCCGCGCCCGGCCCGGCCGACCTGCTGGTAGTAGGCGATCGGCGAGCTGGGCGAGCCGAGGTGCACCACGAAGCCGAGGTCGGGCTTGTCGAACCCCATGCCGAGCGCGGAGGTGGCGACCAGCGCCTTGACCCGGTTGGCCAGCAGGTCGGCCTCGGCGGTGCGGCGCTCGGCGTCCTCGGTGCGGCCGGAGTAGGAGGCCACCGGGAAGCCGCGCTCGCGCAGGAAGGCCGTCACCTCCTCGGCCGCGGCCACCGTCAGGGCGTAGACGATGCCCGAGCCGGGCAGGCGGTCGAGGTGGTCGGCCAGCCAGGCGAGGCGGTGGGCCGGGTCGGGCAGGGAGAGCACGCCCAGGGTGAGGCTCTCCCGGTCGAGTGGCCCGCGCAGCACCAGGGCGTGCTCGTCGGTGGCGCCGGTGCCGAGCTGCTCGGCGACGTCCGCGGTGACCCGGGCGTTGGCGGTGGCGGTGGTGGCCAGCACCGGGACGCCGGGCGGCAGGTCCGCGAGCATGGTGCGCAGCCGGCGGTAGTCGGGGCGGAAGTCGTGCCCCCAGTCCGAGATGCAGTGGGCCTCGTCGACCACCAGCAGGCCGGTGGAGGCGGCGAGCTCGGGCAGCACCTGGTCGCGGAAGTCCGGGTTGTTCAGCCGCTCGGGGCTGACCAGCAGGATGTCGACCTTCCCGGCGGCGACCTCGTCCTGGATCCCGGCCCACTCGTCGGTGTTGGCCGAGTTGATGGTGCGGGCGTGGATGCCGGCCCGGCCGGCCGACTCGACCTGGTTGCGCATCAGGGCGAGCAGCGGCGAGACGATCACCGTCGGCCCGGCGCCGCGGGCCCGGAGCAGGGCGGTGGCGATGAAGTAGACCGCGGACTTCCCCCAGCCCGTGCGCTGGACGACCAGGGCGCGGCGGCGGTCGACCACGAGGGCCTCGATGGCCGTCCACTGGTCCTCGCGCAGGACGGCTCCGGGGCCGGCGAGCTCGCGCAGGACGGCCTCGGCCCGCGCCCGGACCTCGGCGCGGTCGGCGGTGGCGGTGGTGTGGGTGTCGGGCTGCTGCATGGCGTCCATGTAACCCCGTACCGCCGACAAGCGGCGAATGCGGGGGAGGGGAGACGGGGGAAGACGGGGTGTATTTCATCCGCTGGTCCGCTGAACGGCAGTCAAAATCCACTCGCGGGAGGGAGTGTCGGCTGCTCCGAATGAGCGAAGGGGAATTCGGAGGCGGAGTTATCCACAGGAAAAAAGTCGGTTCGGGCATCGTCCGCGGATTGCGTCCACTCTTGCGGCCATGAACGCGATGAACAACGAACACGTCATTCTGTCCCTCGGCCCGGCCTCCGGCTACGGGCCGGTCGTCATGCGTGGTCCGGCCGACATGGCCGAGCTGCTTCCGTACTTCCTGGGTTTCCACCCGGACGACTCCATCGTCGCGGTCGGGCTCCACGGGCCCGGCCTCCACCAGGGCGGGGTGATCCGGGCGGACCTGCCGCGGTCGCCCGCGCAGTGGCCGGCCGCGGCGGAGGAGACGGCCGCGCTGCTGGTCGCCCTCTCCGAGCGGCACGGTGCCCGGCCGCTCCAGGTGCTCCTCTACCTCTGCCAGGATCCCGGCACGACCCACGCACCGCCGGTGGTGGACGGGCTGCGGCCGCTGGCCGAGGCCCTCCGGGCGGCCTTCGGGCGCCGGGGCGTGGCGGTCAAGGAGTCGCTGTGCGTCTCGGACGGCCGCTGGTGGTCCTTCCTCTGCCGCGGCGACGGGTGCTGCGAGCCGGCGGGCAATCCGGTGCGGCGCAGCCCCGATCCCGGTCCGGCGGCCGCCGCCGCGACGGTCGCCGGCCTGGTGCCGCGCGGCAGCCGGAAGGCGATCATCGGCGGGCTGGATCCGATCGGCCCGCCGGAGGACGCCGCCCAGCGCGAGGCGCTCGCCCGGGCGGAGGCCGTGGACGCCCTCGCCCGGGAGCAGCGCATCGCCCTGCTCGACCAGGCCGTCGCCGAGTTCCGGGCCGGAGCCACGGAGCTCGACGCGGACCGGACGGCCCAGCTGCTGCTCGCCCTGCGGGACCGGCTGGTGCGGGACCGCGGCGTCGAGTACGCCCGGCCCGCCGAGCTGGCCCCGGCCGAGCGGCTCTGGCGTTTCCTCGCCCGGCGGGCCGTGCCGCCGTACGAGGGCTGTGCGGTGGCCCCGCTCACCCTGCTGGCCTGGACGTCCTGGGTCGCCGGGGACACGGCGACGGCCCGGGTCGTGCTCGGTCACGTCCTGCGGCTCGCCCCGGGCTACCTGCTGGCCGAGCTGCTCTACGAGTCGCTCAACGACGGCATGACGCCCCAGGGCCTGCTGGCCGCGGTCGAGGCCCAGCGGCGGCGGCGCGAGGAGCCCGCGGCCCCGGGGGCCCCGGTCGGCGAGCCGCTGCCTCCGGCGGGCGGGGCACCGAACACCGAGGCACCGCCGCCTGCCGAAGAGGCGCCGTCCCGTGGTGAGGAGGCCTCCGGGCCCGCTGCTCCGGGGGTGAGCGGGGCCCGCGGTGAGCGGCCCGGACGGGCCGCCGGTGGTCGGCGGCACCGGCGGGGCGGTCGCCGGAAGGGCTCGTCCACGGTGTCGGCACCGGCCGATCCGGGCCCGGGCGCCGCCGACGGCTCCGAAGGCCCGGAGTCGGACGGCGGCGGTGCCGGGGCGGTCGCCCTGCTGTCGGCGCCCGGACGGGCCGCGATGCCCGGGCACGCCCGGGCGGCCGGGGAGCGGTCCGTCCGGGGTCTGCGGCTCGGCCGGGCTGCGGCGTGTGCGCCGGCCGCAGCCCGCACCGGCCTCCACCGCTGTCGGGGCGTCCGGCGGGCGAGGGGAGGAGGGCACCGTGCGCGCTGAGCCGAACCGCGCCGCGGCGCCGGCCCGCAGGCCGCTACGCCTTGCCGTGCGCCATCTTGATCAGACGGTCCAGCACCGTGCCGCCGCTCACCCGAAGGCCGTCGTGCTCCCACTCGTTGGTGATCCAGGTCCGCAGGCCGCGCACCGCGCGGGCGGTCTCCAGCGAGTCGGCGGTGTCCACGTACATGTCGTCGTGGTACACCGCCGCCACGACCGGCACGGTGTTGTCGGCCAGCCGCGCCCGGTCGTACAAGTCGGCCCAGCCGGTGCGGGCGGCGAGCAGCTCCGCGGTCTCCTTCAGCGGGCGCAGCGCCGGGTCGGTGTCGAACATCCAGGGGTAGATCATCTCCCCGGTGAACAGCACCGGCGCGTCGGACTCCAGCGCGGCCCGGGCATCGAACTGCGGGAACTCCTTGCGGACCCGCTCGGCCGCCCAGGCGGTGCCACCCTGGTCCACCGACCGCTGGCCGTAGATCGACTCGTGCAGCACCGCGTACAGCGGGCCGCCCGCGAAGGAGAGCTGGGCCTGGGCGCCGGCCAGGAAGGTGTCGGAGAGCTCGGGCCCGGCCGCGCCCTCCACCCAGGCCTCCTCCAGCAGGTAGTGCAGCGTGCCGGAGCCGCTGCCGCCGCCGAGCAGCAGGCCGAGTGCCTGGAACGCCTCGACGGTGAGCAGCCCGCCGTCCGGCAGGGTCGCGGGGGCGTCGGCGAGGTGGGCTGCGATCCGGCGCACCGCCTGGACGTCCTGCGGGAACCGGGCGTAGTGGTCCTCGTTCTTGCGGACCACCCGCGGGTAGGCGGCGCGGTAGACGTCGTCGGCCGAGCTGCCGAGGCCGGCGAGGCCACCGGTGATGAAGGCCTCGGTCAGGCCCTCGGGGGCGATGGAGAGGTAGGTGAGGGTGCAGAAACCGCCGAAGCTCTGGCCGAGCACGCTCCAGCGCCGGTCGGCGCCGAGCAGCCGCTCGCGGATCAGCTCGGCGTCCCGGACGATCGAGTCCGCCCGGAAGTGGGCCAGGTAGTCCGCCTGCTCCTGCGGGCCGCCGCGCCGGGCGAGGGTCTGTCGGGTCGCGGGGGTGGACCGTCCGGTGCCGCGCTGGTCGAGCAGGAGCACCCGGTAGTCGTCCAGGGCGCGCTCCAACCAGGAGTCCCGGCCGAGCGGCCGGGCGGCCTTGCCGCCCGGGCCACCCTGGAGGAAGACCAGCCAGGGCAGGTCGTCCCGCTCGCGGCCTGCGGCCACCACCTCGCGGGCGTACACGTCGATCTGCTCGCCCTGCGGGGCGGCGTGGTCGAGCGGCAGCCGGAAGACGTGGTCGGTCGTGACAATCCCGGGCAGCCGGCTGATGGTGGACATGCAACTCCTCGGTCTCTGCTGGTCACAGCGGTCGCGTCGCGGTTCACGGGGTCACCGGGTGCGGGGGCCGCGACCCCCGCACCGTATCCTGGCGGCGGTCGAGCACCGGTTCGACCGCCCCGTCCGTCCGTCCGTCCGACCGACCGGACGGCCGAGCCCGGCCGACGTCCGGCCCGAGCCGGCCCGGCGGCGGTCCGAAAGGCGGGTGCCGGCTCCGGACCGTGGGCGGTGACGCGCCCCCTACCAGGCCCCGGTGACGGTGCGACGGACGCGGTACGACCGCCCGGCAGGGCCGCCCGGACCAGCGGCGCAGCGGCGGGGCGTGACCTGGTGGCGGTGCGCGGCGTTCACCCCCGGGGGCCCGCGCCCGGTTCGGGCGGGCCTGCCGGGCGGTGCGGACCCGACCGTCCGGGCACGGGCAGCTATCGGCCGCCGCGTGGTACCGCGACCGGTCGCCACCACGGGACCGGACGACCCGGCGGCCGCGGGCCGCGGGGGATGACGTCACCGGCAGGCCGGGGCGCCGGACCTGACGGCGTGCCGGGCACGGTGAGAGCCCCGGAACGAAGGCGCGGCGCGCCGGTACCGGCCCGGTACCGAGCACCGCATGGCACGACCCGCCACCGGGTACGGCCAGACACGGCACACCCGCCGACGGGACGGCCCCGCCGGCCCGGCATCATCAGCACGCGATCGAGCACGCTCGCGGCCCACCGGCCTGACCAGGCCACCGGACCGCCGAGGGGAGGAGAGTCCGGTGACCGCCATGAGGCCACCACAGGCCATGCCGGCCGAGAGCGTGGTCGGCGCGCCGCCCAGGGCGGTGGGCCGACCCGACCAGGCCCCGACGGCCGGGCCCGCGGCCCCGCCGCGCCCGCAGCCGCCCGCCGTCCACCACGCGGTGATCTGCGTCAACGCCCCGGCGATGGCCGCCTCCGGCCCCGACGGCCAGCTGCGCGGCCACGGCCTGCACGGCTTCTACCGCAACGGCGTCCGGGTGCTCGCCCGGATGGAGCTGCGGCTGGGCGGCATGGAGCCGTTGCCGCTCCAGGGCACCCTGACCAGCACCGCTCAGGCCCGCTTCCTCGGTGCCGTCCGCCTCCCCGGCGACCTCGACCCGGACCCTGCGCTCACCGTCGAGCGGCTGCGCCACGCGGACGGCGTGGAGACGGTGGTCGTGCGCAACACCGGTCCGCGGCTCGCCCGGCTGCCGTTGGAGATAGCCCTCGGCACCGATCTTGGCCCGGTCGCCGAGATCGCCGCCGGGCACCGCCAGCCCGACCTGCCGGGCCAGGTGCAGTCCGCCGGGCTGCGCTGGACGGGCACGGTGCACAGCGCCGTGGTCAGCGCCAAGCCCTCTCCGCACGCCGTCCTGGCCGGTGCCGGGGTGCTCCGCTGGGACCTGGAGGTCCAGCCCGGCGCCCGCTGGTCGGTCGAGCTGCACACCGAGCTGGAGAGTGCCGCCGGCGGCCCGCGCCCGCCAGGCGGCCGCGGCACCGGCGTCCCGCTGCCCTGGTCCGAGCCGGAGGTCCGCAGCGACGACGCTCGGGCCGCCCTGCTGGTCTCCCGCTCGCTGGACGCCCTCGGCGGGCTGCTGTTCGCCGACCCGGACCGCCCGACCGACCTCTACCCGGCCTCCGGAGCACCCTGGCGCTTCGGCCTCGCCCCGGCCGACGCGCTCTGGGCCGCCCGGCTGACCTTGCCGCTCGGCACCCGGCTGGCGGCCGGTACCCTCCGGGCGCTGGCCCGCCGTCAGCTGCTCGCCCCCGCCCCGGGCCGCACCGAGGGGCTGCTGCCCGGCGCCCTGCGCCACGGCGGTCCCGAACTGCCGCCCACGTGCACCGCCACCGAGGCCACCCTGCTGTTCGTCACCGTGTTGGCCGAGGCCTGGCGCTGGGGCCTGCCCCCGGCGGAGGTCGCCGAGCTGCTCCCGGCCGCCGAGCGGGCCCTGGCCGCCCTGCGCGAAGGTCTGGTCGACGGCTTCGTCACCGACCTGAGCCGCCCGTCCGAGGAGCGCTCCGTCCACCCGGTCGCCGTCCGCGCGGAGGTCCAGTCGCAGGCCCACCGCGCCGCCCTGCACGGGGCCGAGCTGCTGGAGGCCTTCGGCCGACCAGGTGCCGAGGACTGGCGCGGCTGGGCGGCCGCGCTGCGCGGGCGCTTCCGCGAGCGGTTCTGGGTCGACGACCTGTCCGGTGGCCGTCCCGCGGCCGGGCTGGCCCCGGGCGGCCAGCCGCTGCCCGCCGTGGCCTCCTCCCTGGTGCACCTGCTGGACACCGGGCTCGCCGACGACGGCGGCCGGCACGAGAGCCTGCTGGACCGCGAGCAGACCCGGCTGCTCGCCCAGCGCCTGGTCTCGCCGGAGCTGGACAGCGGCTGGGGCCTGCGCACCCTGAGCGCCAAGTCACCCCGCTTCAACCCGCTGGGCCACCGCGGCGGCGCGGTGCGGGTCCACGAGACGGCGCTGGCGGTCGCCGGACTGGCCGGGGCCGGTCACGAGAACGAGGCCGGCACCCTGCTGGAGGGCCTGCTCGCCGCGAGCGCCCACTTCGAGGGACGACTGCCGGAGATGTACTCGGGGGAACAGCGCACCCCCGGCTGCCCGCCGGTGCCGCACCCGGCAGCCTGCCGCCCGGCGGCGGTCTCCGCGGCCGGCGCCGTGCACGCGGTGTTCGCCCTCGCCGGGGTCCGGCCCGACGTTCCGGGCTGCCGGGTGCTGGTCCGCCCGGCCAGCACCGCACCGCTCGGCGAGCTGGAGCTGACCGGTCTGCGGGTGGCGGGCGAGCCCTTCTCCGTCCGGGTGAGCCGGATCGGCGTGGCGATGGTGGAGGAGGCATCCGCGGACCTGCAACTCGTCGCCCGCTGAGCCCGCCGCCATGCGCCCGTGCCCGCGCCCACGCCCGTGCCCATGGCGCCGGTGACGCCGGTCACCGACGCCGCGTCCGGCCCGCGTCCGGCCCGCGCAGGCCGGACG
>NZ_JBHVFE010000226.1:0-13821 GCF_042801945.1 Kitasatospora sp. NPDC057542 | reverse complement strand
GCCCGGTTACATTCCGAACCCGGAAGCTAAGCCTTACAGCGCCGATGGTACTGCAGGGGGGACCCTGTGGGAGAGTAGGACGCCGCCGAACAATTATTCTAGAGAAGCCCCCGCCGGGTGAACCGGTCGGGGGCTTCTCTGTTGTAAGGTCAACATGCAATTGTCGTCACACGGGACAGGAGGCCCCCCGGGTGGAGGTCCAGGAGACGCGGGTCCAGACTGATCGCGTCCTCACCATCCCCAACATGCTGAGCATGGGCCGGCTGGTCGGTGTTCCGCTCTTCCTCTGGCTCATCCTGTGGCCGGTTTTCGACGGCCCCAACAATGACGGTTGGGCGCTGTTGATCCTGATGTTGAGCGGGATCAGCGACTACCTGGACGGGAAGCTCGCCCGGCGGTGGGGGCAGATCAGCCGGGTGGGGCAGCTGCTCGACCCGCTGGCCGACCGGCTCTATGTGCTTTCCACGCTGGTCGGATTGACCTGGCGTGAGATTCTGCCGTGGTGGCTCACCGCGATCCTGTTGGCCCGTGAGGCATTCATCGCCGCGCTGCTGCCGATTCTGAACCGGCACGGCTACGGCCCGCTCCAGACGAGTTTCCTGGGGAAGGCCGCGACGTTCAATCTGATGTACGCGTTTCCGCTTCTGCTGCTCGGCAGTGTGGACAGTTGGATCGCCCGGCCGGCCGAGGTGGTGAGCTGGGCGTTCATCTGGTGGGGGACGACCCTGTACTGGTGGGCTGCGATTCTTTACGCGGTCCAGGCCAGGCAGATCGTCCGGGGGAGCACCGCGGGCTCGGCGTCCACGATCTGAGACCTGATCTGAGAGAAGCCCCACGCCTCATCGGTGCGTCGGACGATACCTTCCGGGTAGACAACCCTCTGGAACGGTTTGATGGACCTGCTGGTCCACCACCGCGAAGGAGGACGCACCCGTAATGAAAGCCGTTGTAATGGCAGGGGGCGAGGGCACCCGACTCCGCCCGATGACCTCCAGCATGCCGAAGCCGCTGCTTCCGGTCGCCAACAGGCCGATCATGGAGCACGTGCTTCGGCTGCTGAAGCGGCACGGCCTCTCCGACACAGTCGTCACCGTGCAGTTCCTGGCGTCACTGGTCAAGAACTACTTCGGTGACGGCGAAGAGCTGGGCATGCACCTGACCTATGCCCACGAGGAGACGCCACTGGGCACTGCGGGGAGTGTCAAGAACGCCGAGGACGCGCTCAAGGACGATTCCTTCCTGGTGATCTCCGGTGACGCGCTGACCGACTTCGACCTCTCGGAATTGATCGACTTTCACCGCAGCAAGGACGCTCTGGTCACCGTCTGTCTCACGAGGGTGCCGAATCCACTGGAGTTCGGCATCACGATCACGGACGACGAGGGGAGGGTCGAGCGATTCCTGGAGAAGCCGACCTGGGGGCAGGTCTTCTCCGACACGGTGAACACCGGTATCTACGTGATGGAGCCCGAGGTCTTCGACTACGTGGCGGCGGGTGAGTCCGTCGACTGGTCGAGTGACGTCTTCCCGCAGCTGTTGAAGGAGGGCAAGCGGGTCTACGGCTATGTCGCCGAGGGCTACTGGGAGGACGTGGGCACCCACGAGAGCTACGGCAAGGCCCAGGCGGACGTCCTGGAGGGCAAGGTCGACGTCGAGCTCGACGGGTTCGAGATCTCCCCGGGGGTCTGGGTCGCCGAGGGTGCCGAGGTGGACCCGGAGGCGGTGCTGCGGGGGCCGCTGTACATCGGGGACTACGCCAAGGTCGAGGCCGGCGTGGAGATCCGTGAGCACACCGTGCTGGGCAGCAACGTGGTCGTCAAGCGCGGCGCGTTCCTGCACAAGGCAGTGGTGCACGACAACGTGTACGTCGGGCCGCAGAGCAATCTGCGGGGCTGCGTGGTCGGCAAGAACACCGACGTGATGCGGGCCGCGCGGATCGAGGACGGCGCGGTGATCGGGGACGAGTGCCTGGTCGGCGAGGAGTCGATCATCGGGGCGAACGTCCGGGTCTACCCGTTCAAGACCATCGAGGCCGGCGCCGTCGTCAACACCTCGGTGATCTGGGAGTCGCGCGGCCAGGAGCACCTCTTCGGGGTCCGCGGCGTCTCGGGCATCCTGAACGTCGAGATCACCCCGGAGCTGGCCGTACGGCTGGCGGGGGCGTACGCGACGACGCTGAAGAAGGGCGCCACCGTCACCATCGCGCGTGACCACTCGCGTGGTGCGCGTGCGCTCAAACGGGCGATGATCTCGGCGCTCCAGACCTCCGCGATCGACGTCCGCGACCTCGAGAACGTGCCCATGCCGGTGGCCCGGCAGCACACGGCGCGCGGGAGCGCGGGAGGGATCTTCCTGCGGACCACGCCGGGTGTGCCGGATTCGCTGGACATCCTCTTCTTCGACGAGCGCGGGGCGGACCTCTCGCAGGCCGGCCAGCGCAAGCTGGACCGCGTCTACGCGCGCCAGGAGTACCGGCGGGCCTTCCCCGGTGAGATCGGGGACCTGACCTTCCCGTCCAGCGTCTTCGACTCCTACGCGGGCAACCTGCTGCGGACGGTGGACACCACCGGGGTCCGGGAGGCCGGGCTGAAGGTGGTCGTGGACACCGCGCACGGCAGCGCGGGCCTTGTTCTGCCGAGCATCCTCGGCAGGCTCGGGGTCGAGGCGCTCACCGTCTCCAGCGGGCTGGACGAGGCGCGGCCGACCGAGGACGCGGAGGAGCGCCGGGCCGGTCTGGCCAGGCTCGGCGAGCTGGTCGCCTCGTCGCGGGCTGCCTTCGGCGTGCGGTTCGACCCGGTGGGCGAGCGCGTCGCGTTCGTGGACGAGCTCGGCCGGGTGATCGACGACGACCGGGCGCTGCTGGTGCTGCTGGACCTGGTGGCGGCCGAGCGGCGCAGCGGACAGGTGGCACTGCCGGTGACCACCACCCGGATCGCCGAGCAGGTCGCCGCGTACCACGGCACCCAGGTCATCTGGACCACGACGACGCCGGACGACCTCGCGAAGGCGGCCTCCGCCGAGGGAACGGTGTTCGGCGGGGACGGGCGCGGCGGCTTCGTGGTGCCCGAGTTCAGCGGGGTGCTGGACGGCGCCGCGGCGTTCGTCCGGCTGGTCGGGCTGGTGGCGCGGACCCAGCTCACGCTGAGTCAGATCGACGCGCGGATTCCGCAGGCGCACATCCGGCGCCGGGACATCGCGACGCCGTGGGCGGCCAAGGGCATGGTCATGCGCTCGGTGGTGGAGGCGGCGGGCAGCCGTCGGCTGGACACCACCGACGGCGTCCGGGTGGTCGAGGCGGACGGGCGCTGGACGCTGGTCCTGCCGGACCCGGCCGAGGCGGTCACCCACCTGTGGGCGGAGGGCCCCGATGACGAGGCCACCGAGGCGCTGCTGGACGAATGGGCGGCCGTGGTCGACGGAGCGGGGCGGTGACGACCCGGGGCTGAGCACGGTCCGCGCCTGAGCGCGGTCGGGAGCCGGACTCGGAACTGCTTCGAACGGCGGGGCGCGCGGTGCGATCCGCGCGCCCTGCTGTCCGTTTTCACATCATTCGGAACAGTCCGTCACTTTCCGTCATGTGTGCAGCGTGTGTGCAGCTCAGGGGCCGTGCACGGGCCAGCCCGGCGACATGGGACGATGGTCTCCATGCCAGCGACGCCGACGCCGAGTGCCCCGAACGGACGGTACAACCGTCCGGATGCCTCGATGTCCTTGCTGACCAACGTGATGGACCACGGCCTGGACGAGGGCTACGCGGAGGCGGCCGCCGCGCGCGGTGGCGCCCGCGACAGCCGGATACCCGGCACCGTGCAGGGGCTGCTCACGCTGGGCGCCGGGCTGGCGCTGGTGGGCGCGGTGGTGACGGTGGGCGCGGTGAACGCGCACAAGGCCGCGCCGTCGCTGGCCAAGGAACGGGACGCGTTGATCCACCGGATCAACGACAGCAACACCTCGGCCGACAGGCTGCAGAAGCAGGTGCAGGAGCTGCGGCTCAAGGTCGACAGCACGCAGCAGCAGGCGCTCGCCTCGGGGGACGGCGATCCCGGTGGGGTGACCGGGGCCGTGGGCCTGGGCCAGGTCACCGGGCCGGGCGTGAAGCTGGTCCTGGAGGACGCCTCTGGCACGGGCCTCGGCGGAAACGTCGACCCGCGGGCCGGGCAGGGCTTCTCCAACAGCGGCCGGCTGCGGGACCGCGACCTGCAACTGGTGGTGAACGGCCTCTGGGGATCCGGGGCCGAGGCGATCGCGATCAACGGCCAGCGGCTGACCGCGCTGTCCGCGATCCGGGCCGCGGGTGAGGCGGTGCTGGTGGACAACCGGCCGCTGGTGCCGCCGTACAGCATCCAGGCGATCGGGGACGGCTCGAAGCTCCTCACCGCGTTCGAGAAGGACATGGCCGGGCAGTACCTGCGGCTGCTCCAGGAGCAGTACGGCATCAAGTCGACGCTCTCCGTGCAGAAGAACCTGACGCTGCCGGCGGCCGTGGGGGTGACGCTGCGGACCGCGCAGCCGGTGACGCCCGAGGCCTCGCCCGCGGTGACCCCGGCGGCGCCGGGCGGCTCGCCGTCGGCCGGAGCCGGAACCCAGGAGAGCCCCGGCGCGTCCGTCTCACCACCGGCCTCGCCTTCCCCATCCGGCTCGCCGGCCGCGCCCAGCGGTAGTTCCACCGCCAAGCGGCGTCCGTCCACCGGAACCACCAAGACCACGACAGGGACAGGAGCAGCCAGACCGTGATTGCCGTACTGGGTCTTGTGATCGGGGTGGTCGTCGGCCTCTTCGTCCAACCCGAGGTGCCGGACGCCGTCGTGCCGTACCTGCCGATCGCGGTGGTGGCGGCGCTGGACGCCGTGTTCGGCGGCGTCCGGGCGATGCTCGACGGGATCTTCAACGACAAGGTGTTCATCGTCTCGTTCCTGTCGAACGTGGTGGTCGCGGCGCTGATCGTCTTCCTCGGCGACCAGCTGGGCGTCGGCTCGCAGCTGTCCACCGGTGTGGTCGTCGTCCTCGGCATCCGCATCTTCTCCAACGCGGCCGCGATCCGGCGCCATGTCTTCCGTGCCTGAGTCGGGCCGCGAGGCGGCGGAGGAGAAGCAGGAGGCATCGGCGACCGGGCCGGCCGCAGGGAAGCCGGGTGCGAAGCCGGTCGACAAGGCGGCTGCGAAGGCCGTCGAGAAGGCCGTTGGCGCGCCCGCGCCGGAGTCGGACGGGGAGTCCGGGCCGGAGGGCGCGGCGGACACGGCCGAGGCCGCTGAAGTGGCCGGAGAGACCGCGGAGGCCGAGGAGGCGTCGGAGGAGAAGCCCGACGCCACGGCCGAGTTCGGGGCCGGTTCGGTGCCCGAGCCGACGCTGCGGCTCACGAAGGTCATCGAGTCGGCACCCGGGGCCGAACCGGAGGCCGGGCCCAAAGCCGACTCCAAGCCCGAGGCCGAGGCGAGCCCTGCGCCGGAGCCCGCGCCTGCCGCTGAGCCCGAGCCGGAGGTGGCCGCCGAGCCCGAGCCCGTCCCGGACCGGAACGCGGGCCGGCGGCGCCTGAAGGCGGCGCTCTGGCCGCCGCGGCTGTCGCGCGGCCAGTTGGTGGTGGCGCTGCTGCTGTTCTCGCTCGGTCTGGGCCTGGCGATCCAGGTGCGGTCGACCAACGACCACCACAGTCAGCTGCGCGGGGCCCGCCAGGAGGACCTGGTGCGGATCCTCGACGAACTGGACAGCCGTCAGCAACGTCTTCAACAGGAGAAGGCCGAGCTGGAGCAGTCCCTGGCGAAGTTGGAGAACAGCTCCAACCAGGCCAAGGAGGCCCAGGAGCAGACCAGGAAGAAGGTGACGGAGCTCGGCGTGCTCGCCGGTACCGTCAAGGCCACCGGTCCGGGCATCGTCCTCACGGTCGATGATCCCCAAGGGCAGGTGAAGGCAGATATGCTGCTGGACACCCTGCAAGAACTTCGAGCGGCGGGGGCGGAGGCGATTCAGATCAACGATGTGCGCGTGGTGGTCAACACCTACTTCACCGACCTGTCGGCCGGTGGGGTGCAGATCGACGGGAAGAAGGTCTCGCAGCCCTACCGCTTCACGGTCGTGGGGAACCCGCAGGATCTGACACCCGCGCTGAACATCCCGGGAGGTGTCGTCCGCACGCTGGAGAGCCATCAGGCGCGGGCGACGATCACCCAGCAGCAGAAGGTGGTCGTCGACGCCCTCGTGGACCCGAAGTCGCCGCAGTACGCCAAGCCGGCTTCGAAGTGACGGGGCACCCGACGAACGGCCCGTCAAGGGCGGGCGGCACCCGCTGCGGGGCGCCGCCGTCACATGGGCGAGACTGGTTCGCACCAGTACGCTCCGGAGCAACAACCGCAGCACCAACCGTCGGAGTACCACTCCAGCGGGCCCGAGCCGCAACGACCGGGCTCGCAGCATGTCCGAGGTTCTCACCCTGCCCCGCGGGCGGGTCTGTCACACGCAAGGGGATTCGCCCGTGAGTTTCTTCTCGAAGTTGTTCGGTCGCAACAAGGGCCGCGACGCGGCCGCCGTCGAGGCGCCCACCGCGCGTCACCGCCGGCCCGAGGACGAGCCCGTCGTGCCGGGCATGCGACCGTCCCCCGAGGCCGCGCCGTACGCAGGCCAGCAGCTGTACCGGGACGGCGGCGCCGCCCAGTTCGCGGGGAATCCGGCGGGCTACGGCGCGTCGGTTGACCCCTCCGGCGAGCCGCGCATAGGTTTCCCGTCAGCACCCTCAACCTCTGGTGGAGGGTTTGCCCCGGATCCGTACGCCGGGCACAACCCGTCGGGTGTGCCGCGCCAGGAGGCTGTGAACATGGCTGGCCCCACTCCGTGCCCCAGGTGCGGCAACCAGAACCCGGCCGCGGCCCGGTTCTGTTCCAACTGCGGTACGGCGCTGCGCGGCGGCCTGCTCCCGGAGGGGGCGGCGGAGACCACGTCGACCATCTCCATCTCCGGCCTGGAGTCGTACGACCCCACCACCACGACCGGCACCGGTGCCACGCCGGCCCTGTCGGCCGAGGTGCTGTCGGCGATCGACGCGCTGCCGCCGGGCTCGGCCCTGCTGATCGTGCAGCGCGGCCCGAACTCCGGCAGCCGCTTCCTGCTGGACTCGGACGTCACCACGGCGGGACGTCACCCGCAGGGTGACATCTTCCTGGACGACGTCACGGTCTCGCGCCGCCACGTGGAGTTCCGCCGCACCCCGGCCGGCTTCAGCGTCGCGGACGTGGGCAGCCTCAACGGCACCTACGTGAACCGGGAGCGGATCGACGAGGTGTCGCTGAACAACGGCGACGAGGTGCAGATCGGGAAGTACCGGCTGGTGTTCTTCGCCGGCCACAACCGGGGGTACTGAAAACGACGTCGGCAGGAGCCCGAGTGAATACGAATACCCCTTCCTCTTCTCTCGGGGCGGCCCCCCCTACCCCGTCCGGTCCGCAGGCGGACCGCGGCGGGCGCGGGGTGGTCGCGGGTCCGCGGCAGCCGGTCCGGGGGGAGCGGCCCGCCGGGCGCCGGCGTGGCGGTGACGATCTGCTGAGCATCGGCGCGGTGCTGGCCTTCCTGCGCGACGACTTCCCCGAGGTCACCATCTCCAAGATCCGCTTCCTGGAGGCGGAGGGGCTGGTGGAGCCGCACCGCACGCCCTCGGGGTACCGCAAGTTCAGCCCGGCCGACGTCGAGCGGCTGGCCTACGTCCTGCGCATGCAGCGGGACCACTACCTGCCGCTGCGGGTGATCCGCGAACACCTGGACGCCATCGAGCGCGGTGAGAACCCACCCGCGCTGCCTTCCGCCGGCGACGCCCGGCCCGGCCCGCTGGAGGAGGCGGACCGGGAGCTGGTGGCCGCCGGCGAGGTTCCCTCCGGGGTCCGGCTGGGGCGCGCCGAGCTGCTGGCGGCAGCCGAGGCCGGGGAGCCGGAGCTGGCGGAGTGGGAGTACTACGGGCTGGTCGCCCCGGGCCCGGACGGCGGGTACGACGGCGAGGCGCTCCAGGTGGCCCGGCTGGTCGCGGAGCTCGGCCGGTACGGGCTGGAGCCCCGCCACCTGCGGGCCATGAAGGCGGCGGCGGACCGCGAGATCGCGCTGGTCGAACAGGTGGTGGCGCCGCTGCGCCGGCACCGCAACCCGCAGACCAGGGCGCACGCGGAGGCCACCGCCCGGGAGCTCGCGACGCTGTCCGTACGGCTGCACGCGGCAATGGTCCAGGCCGGTCTGCGGACCCGCGGATAGCGGCCGACGTGCCCTGGCGGCACCGCGTGCACCGCGCTGACCAGCGGCGTCGGCTCTGCGCTTTCATATCCGGGAGCGGAGCCATAGGGTTGCCTGTGTGAATGAGCTCGACGTCGTGGGTGTCCGAGTGGAGATGCCTTCCAACCAGCCGATCGTGCTGCTTCGGGAGGTCGGGGGAGATCGCTACCTGCCGATCTGGATCGGCCCCGGCGAGGCGACCGCGATCGCCTTCGCCCAGCAGGGCATGACGCCGGTGCGCCCGCTGACGCACGACCTGTTCAAGGACGTCCTGGAGGCGCTCGGCCAGCAGCTCACCGAGGTCCGGATCACCGACCTGCGGGAGGGTGTGTTCTACGCCGAGCTGGTGTTCTCCGGCGGGGTCGAGGTGAGTGCCCGGCCGTCCGACGCCATAGCGCTGGCGCTGCGCACCGGCACGCCGATCTACGGGAGCGAGGAGGTGCTCGCCGAGGCGGGCATCGCGATCCCGGACGAGCAGGAGGACGAGGTCGAGAAGTTCCGCGAGTTCCTCGACCAGGTGTCGCCCGAGGACTTCGGGGGCAGCGGTCCGCAGTAGCGGGGCCGGTCGGGCGGCCATTTGGACCGCCCGTTTTGCCAAAAACCGTCCATCTACCCACACTAGGGGCACGAAAAACCACTCTCCTGAGTGATGTGGTTTGTCTGACCCGGCGTGGCGATCGTTGACGGGTCATAGGGGACTGCCTACCGTCAGGAGTGGCTGTCCGGGTGGCCGATGCCCGCAGTCGGGTTGCCCGCAGCACAAGTGGACGGAGGCAGGCATGAGCAGCACCGGCGATGACGCGGCCGTGGGAGGCCGGTGCGCCGTGCACATGCCGCGCACCGCTCGCACCGTCACGGATCTCCCCCGGATGGGCAGGTTCCCGGCCGTACAACCGGGCCAGCCGGCCATCGAGCGGCTGGCGCCGACATCCGAACTGCTCGGCTTCCGCGGCCCGACGGCCTGTGCGGCGGCTGGCATCACCTACCGCCAGCTGGACTACTGGGCCCGCACCGGACTGCTGGAGCCCAGCGTCCGCACCGCGTACCCGTCCACCAGTCAGCGGCTCTACAGCTTCCGCGACATCCTGCTGCTGAAGATCGTGAAGCGGCTGCTCGACGCGGGCGTCTCGCTGCAGAACATCCGGGTGGCGGTCGCCCACCTCCAGGCCGCCGATCAGGGCGACCTGGCCGGGATGACGCTGATGTGCGACGGCGCGACGGTGTACGAGTGCACCACGCCGCAGCAGGTCGTGGACCTGCTGAAGAGCGGTCAGGGCGTCTTCGGCATCGCGGTCGGGGCGGTCTGGCAGGAGCTGGAGCTCACCCTCGGACGGCTGCACGCCGAGCGCACCGACACCGGCGAGACCCTGGTCGGGCACGACCCGGCCGACGAGCTGGCCCAGCGGCGCAACCGGGCGGTCTGAGCAGGCGTTCGACGGGGCCGCGGGCCCGGGCGGGGAACCGTTCGGGCCCGCGGCCTCGTCGTGTTGCCTGGTTGGCCTGATCGAGGGAGGGCACGTGGGGGTCGGCACCGGGATAGCGGGGCTGCTGCGGCGCAGGGCCGGGCTGCTGGGGGCGCGGCTGCGGCAGCGGCCGACGCAGCGCAGGGTGTTCCAGGCCGGAACGGTGCTCTGCTCGCTGGCGCTGGCGCCGAGCGCCTGGGTGTGGTGCGCCGCGGGGGACCGGGTGGGCACGGTGGAGAGCGCGCCCGCCGCGCCGGTCGCGGTGGTCTTCGGCGCCGGGCTGGACCAGGGGAAGCCCTCGCCGTACCTGGAGCACCGGCTGGTCGCGGCGATGGACCTGTACCGGGAGGGGAAGGTGCAGGCGATCCTGGTGACCGGGGACAACGGGCGGGACGAGTACGACGAGCCCGACGCGATGTACACCTACCTGACGCAGCACGGGGTGCCCGATGACCGGGTGGTCCGGGACTACGCGGGCTTCGACACCTGGGACTCCTGCACCCGGGCGCACCGGATCTTCGGGGTGGACCACGCGGTGCTGGTCAGCCAGGACTTCCACGTCCGCCGCGCGCTGGCGCTGTGCGAGGCGGCGGGCATCCGCTCGTACGCGGTCGGGGTGCCGGAGCTGCACGACGCGACCTGGCTGTACGGCGGGCTGCGGGAGATCGCCGGGGCGGGCAAGGCGGCGGCCAACGCCTGGCTGCGGCCGGACCCGGTGTTCCTCGGGCCCACGGAGGACGGCATTCCGAAGGCGCTGGCGGAGGCGGCGAAGAGGTAGCCGCCGGGGGCGGGCCGCGGGGCGTCCGGCCGGGGTCGTACGCACTGTCGGACCCGTACGCGATGATCGGCGGGTGCGATCTCTGCCGAGCATCATCCACCTCGACATGGACGCCTTCTTCGCAGCGGTGGAGCAGGCGGCCAAGCCGAGCCTGCGCGGCAAACCGGTGATCGTCGGCGGGCTCGGCGGGCGCGGGGTGGTCTCCACGGCCTCGTACGAGGCGCGGAGGTTCGGGGTGCACTCGGCGATGCCGATGGCGCAGGCGCGCCGGCTCTGCCCCAACGCAGCCTTCCTGTCGGGGCGGTTCGAGGCCTACCGGCAGAACAGCGAGATCGTGATGGGGCTGTTGCGGCAGCTGTCCCCGCTGGTGCAGCCGCTCAGCCTGGACGAGGCCTTCGTGGACCTGGAGGCCGGTCCGTACGGCCCGGCGCTGCTGGAGGCGGACCACGAGACCGGCGAGCGGTTGGTGCTCGCGCTGGCGGAGGACCTGCGGGCGGACATCCAGCGGCTGACCGGGCTGACCGGCTCGGTCGGGGCGGCCGGGTCCAAGCTGATGGCCAAGATCGCCTCCGAGCAGGCCAAACCGGACGGGCTGGTCATGATCGAGCCCGGGCAGGAGCGGGCCGTGCTCGGCCCGATGCCGGTGCGGGCGCTGCCCGGGATCGGGCCGGCCACCGAGCAGGTGCTGCGCCGGGCCGGGCTGAACACGGTGGCCGACCTCGCGGAGGCGGGGGAGGCGGAGCTGGTGCAGCTGGTCGGGCGGGCGCACGGTGCCGGAATCTTCCAGATGTCGACAGGGCTGGACGACCGGCCGGTGATCGCCGACCAGGACGCCAAGTCGGTGTCGGTGGAGGACACCTACGAGGTGGACCTGGCCGACCGGGAACGGGTGCTGCGCGAGGTGGAGGCGCTGGCCGGCCGGTGCGTGCGGCGGCTGCGGGCGGCCGGGCGCTCGGGGCGGACGGTGGTGCTCAAGGTCCGGCGGTTCGACTTCTCGACGCTGACCCGCTCGGAAACGCTCGGCGGGCCCACCGACGACGAGACGGTGATCACCGCGACGGCGCGCCGGCTGGCGGAACAGGTGGACATCACCGGCGGGGTCCGGCTGCTCGGCGTGGGCGTCGCCCAACTCGCCGACTACACCCAGGAGGACCTGTTCGCACAGGCGCTGCGGGAGGAAGCGGCGGAGCACGCGGAGGCGGTGGCCGAGGCCGAGGAGGCCGAGGAGGAGCCGGAAGCCGTCGTGGTGCGGCGCTGGATGCCCGGACAGGACGTCCGGCACGAGGAGTTCGGGCCGGGCTGGGTGCAGGGCAGCGGCGTCGGGAGGGTCACCGTACGGTTCGAGACGCCGTGGAGCGAGCCGGGGCGGGTGCGGACCTTCGCGGTGGACGACCCGGCGCTCGAACCGTCCCGGCCGCTGCCGCTGCGCCGGGACGAGGGTGAGGACGGTGTGCCGGACGCGGATGCGGCCGACGGGTCGGAGGAGGGGGCCTGAAACACGAAGCGGCCCCGCCCGGTGGGGGAGTACCGGGCGGGGCCGATCACCGTACCGGACGCCGTACGGTCGTGATGCCCTCGCGACGTACGGAGACCGGGGCCCCGCGCCCTGTCCCTGAGCGCGGGGGCCGGACGCCTCGTCAGGCGTCGGTCTTGACCAGCTCGGGGCTGGAGTCCTGCTGGGCCGAGCCGCCGAGGACGGTCGGGGTGGCGGCCGACGTGGCACCGCGGATCAGGAACGGGACGACACCGGCGACGACGCAGACGACGGCCGCGGTCCAGAACGCGTGCTTGTAGGCGTCCAGGGTGGGCAGGGAGAGCGGGATCTGCGGCGGCAGCTTCATGGTGTCGCCGGTGAGGATGGCGGCCATGACGGCGGTGCCGATCGCGCCACCGACCGTGCGCAGCACGGAGTTCATGCCGTTGGCGATGCCGCTCTGCTCGGCCGGGACGGCGCCGTTGATGTAGGCCGGCATCGCGGCGAAGGCGAGGCCCACGCCGAGACCGAAGATCGCCGAGGCGGTGTAGATGTCGCCCTCCTGGCCGTGGCGCACGGCCAGGTAGGCCATCGCCACGGCGCCGAGGACGCCACCGAGGACCAGCGGCAGGCGCGGGCCACGACGGGCGATCAGCAGGGCGCCGACCGGCGCGGCGACCATCGAGCCGATCGCGGACGGCAGCAGCATGATGCCGGCGTGCAGCACGGTGGCGGTGAAGCCGTAGTGGGTCAGCTTCTCCGGGGTCTGGGCGAAGTTGCTGATGACCATGAAGGAGCCGTACATGCCGAAGCCGATGAGCAGGCCGGCCACGTTGGTGAAGGCGACGGCCGGACGGGCCATCATCTTCATGTCCACCAGCGGGTGCGCGACCTTGGTCTCGATGATCCCCCAGACCAGGGCGACCACGGCGGCGACGGCGAACAGGCCGAGGGTCTTGTTGGAGGTCCAGCCCCAGTGGTTGCCCTGGCTGACCGCGACCAGCAGCGCGGAGAGCCAGCCGGCCAGGGTGAGGGCGCCCAGCGGGTCGGCGCCGCCGTCCTTGTCGGTGACCGGGTCGGACGGGACGCGGAAGGCGACCAGGGCGACCGCGATCAGGCCGAAGACCAGGCCCATCCAGAAGATCGACTTGTAGTCCCAGTGCTCCAGCAGGAGGCCGGTGGCGACCAGGCCGAGGCCGGAGCCGACGCCCATCGAGGCGCTGATGGCGGCGACGCCGCCGGTCACCTTCTGCCTGGGCAGCTCGTCACGGACGATGCTGATCGCCAGCGGCAGGACGCCACCGCCGGCGCCCTGGAGGACGCGGGCGACGACCAGCCAGGTGAAGGAGTGGGTGCTGACCGCCAGCGCCGAACCGGCGACCAGGCCGGCCAGCGAGATCAGCAGCATCGGCTTGCGGCCCCGGAGGTCACCGAAGCGGCCCAGGAGGGGAGTCAGCACGGCTGCGGAGAGCAGGTTGGCGGTCATCAGCCAGGTGATGCTGGAGGCGGAGACGCTCAGTTCCCTGGCCAGCGAGGGCAGGATCGGGACGACCGCGGTCTGCACCACGCTGAACGACAGCATCGCCAGGATGAGGGCCGGCAGGACCCGGGCGCTGCTCTGCTTCTCGGCCGCGGTGGTGGGCTGTGGTGCCTCACTCACGGTTGCTTCCTCCCGTACATAGTGAATGAACTGAAGTAACCATGCAGGGGGATACTTCAGAGTGTCAAATATCGAGTGGTTAAGCTTTGGCAAAGACGAAGGGTCGGGTACGCGACAAGGGGCTGTGGTGGGTGTGCGGAGGGCACCTGCGGCGGAGGCGAACGGTCGGGTGTGCGACCAGGGCCCCGGACGGTGTCCGGGGCCC
>NZ_JBHVFE010000225.1:0-13956 GCF_042801945.1 Kitasatospora sp. NPDC057542 | reverse complement strand
GGACAACGGCGTCCGTTCCCGCCCGGCCGTACGTTCGTGTGGCCTCTGCCACGCGTGTACCTGGTCGGGCGCGGGGCCCGCGCCTGCCAAGCTGGAACGCATGACCAGACGCAAGAGCCCGCTCGTCGTCGTGGCCGTCCTGATCCTGGCGGTCCTGGCCGGAGTCGGCTACCTCCTCGCCGGCAAGGGCGGCGGCAGCCACCCCGAGGCCGCCGCGACCTCCACCGCCACCGCCGCGGGCACCTCGGCCCCCAAGCCCTCCGCGCCCAAGCCCACCCCGCCGCCCGGTGGCGGCGGCAGCACCTGGGTGCCCGCCGACCCCGCGCTGGCCGACGTCTGCCGCACCAAGCTCCCCAGCCAGGCGCAGGACACCCTCGCCCTGATCGCCAAGAACGGGCCGTACCCGTACAACCGGGACGGCATCGTCTTCGAGAACCGCGAGAGCCGGCTGCCGAAGAAGGCGGACGGCTACTACCACGAGTTCACCGTGGTCACCCCGGGCTCCAACGACCGCGGCACCCGACGGGTCGTCACCGGCGGTTCCGGCGAGCAGTACTGGTCCGCGGACCACTACGCCACCTTCCAGGAGATCGACCCCCGCTGCTGACACGGCGGCCCGCAGCCTCCGCCTCACGGCCCCGCCCTCCCGGGCGCGGGCCGTTTCGTATCTCCACTCCGGAAAGTACTTTCCAACTTGGAAAGTAGATGTCATTCTTGAGTTGCCATCACCATCGAGGGGGATTCCATGGCCGACTCCGTTTCCGCACCGCTCCCCGCCGCCGAGGCGCTGCGCCTCGCCGAGCGGGCCAGGGCCGCCGCCGGGCGGCCGAGTCGACTGCCCCGCTGGTACGGGCCGACGGTCGCCGCCGGGATGGTCCTGTTCGGCGCGGGTGTCGGCGTGGCGATCGCGACCGGGCACGCATGGTTCACCGGCGTGCTGGGCGGCGTCTGGGGCCTGACCTCCGGGGCCATTGGCTGGGCCGGCGTGCGCAGCGGCGGCGTCATGCCGAAGCAGGCGCAGCCCGCCCTGATCGTTCCCGTCCTGCTGGCCGTCCTCGCCGTCACCGCGGCCCTGCTCGCCGGCACGGGCCTCGCCATCTGGGCGGGCGCCGGCGGCGCCTGGGCCGCGCAGGCCGGTGCGGTCGCCGGCGCGGTGGCGTTCCTGCTCGCCGGGCGCGGCCTCAACCGCCGCGTCGAGCGGCTGCGCAGGGCGGCCGGCTGATGCCCCCCGCCCTGGACCCGCTGCTCCAGCACCCCACCCGGCTGACCGTCCTCGCCTTCCTCGCCGCCTGCTACGAGGCCGAGTTCGGCGCCGTCCGCGACCACTGCGAGGTCTCCGACTCCGTCCTCAGCAAGGCCGCGGCCGCCCTGGAGGAGGGTGGCTACCTGACCGTCAAGAAGGGCTACGTCGGCAAGCGCCCCCGCACCTGGCTCGCCGCCACCCGCGCCGGCCGGACCGCCCTCGCCGCCCAACTCGCCGAGTTCCAGCGGATGGTGGCGGCGGCCGAGGCTGCAGGTTCCCAACACTCCACCACCACGGGCTGATCGGGCCCGGCGTCGTGGGTCGAGGTGGCGCCCGCGCGAAGGTGTGGTCGACGCACGAAGGTACTCCCCCAGGCCGGTTGAATCACCGCGCCCGCCGCCAGGTGATCCGGGGGTGCGGCGGGTGCGGGCCGGTGGTGACCAGGGCGGTCAGCTCGTGGAGCACCGGGGCCGGGTCGCGGCGGAGCTGGGCCGGGGTGGTGCGGACCACCGGGAGGCCGGCGGCGGTGAGGCGGTTGGCGCGGGCCAGGCCCCGTTCGTGCTCGGCCGGGCGCAGGTGCCAGGCGCGGGAGTCGATCTCCAGGGCCACGCAGGCGTGCGGCCAGTAGGCGTCCGGGACGGCGAGGAAGCGGCCGTCCAGGAAGAGCACCGGGTTCCACAGCGGCTCCGGCAGCCCTGCATGCGCCAGCAGTTCGCGGGCCTCGCCCTCCACCACCGACCGCACCCCGACCGTCAGGTCCTCCACCACCCTGGCCACCTGGGGCAGCCCGAGCGCACCCGGGCGGGACAGCAACTGGTCGAGAAGTTCGCCGAGTTCGCAATGCCGCCGCTGAACGGCCTCCGCGCACAGCGCCCGGAACCGGCGCTGCCCCGTCTCCTTCGGCGCGAGGTCCGCCAGCGCCCGGGCGACCGTGGTGCTCCACAGCCCGTCGTTCCGCTCGAAGCCGCCCGGCATCGCCCCCGATGACCGGTGGATCCGGACGAACTCCCGGTCGCAGACCCGCCGTTGACTCGGAATCAGAATGTCGACCGAGTTCTGGTCGGACGGGTGCCCGGCGCTCGGCAGTCCGGCCTCGGCCAGCACCGAGAGGCCGGTCAGCAGCACCTCGCCGGCCCGCGGCTCACGTCCCTTCGGCGTGGCGTACGCCAGGGCGGCCCGCAGTTTCTGATGGATCGTCAGCCGCCCGCTCTGGAGGCAGATCACCCGGGGCAACACCTGCTGCCAGGGCCCGCCCGGCCGCAGCCGGTGGGCGATGGTGCCGGAGGGCACCCCGAGCCGGCGCAGCTGCGCCCGGGTGGCGATGTGCTGCTGGTCGGCGCCGAGCAGGGCGACCGGGTCGAGGGGATTCGCGCGGGTCATGCCCCGGTGCTGCCCGCCGGGATCGGAGGTATGCGAAACATCCCCCGTCGGTGGGGTTGGCGCTCGCAGGTGTTGACGGACCGGCGGTCCAGCCGCTGAGCTGGGGCCATATGACCACACCACCTCCGCACGCCGGCCCCGCGCTGGACGCGCTCAACGGACTCTCCGTGGGCGACGCCCTCGGTGCACAGTTCTTCGTCCCGAAGACCGCCAGGGCCCACCTCGCCGCCCGCACCGAACCGCCCGGCCCCTGGCCCTGGACCGACGACACCGAGATGGCCTGCTCGGTCTACACCGCCCACACCGAGCGCGGCGCGATCGACACCTTCGACCTCACCCACGCCTTCGCCCGCCGCCACGACTTCGACCGCGGCTACGGTCCGGCCGCCAACCGGCTGCTCCGGCTCGTCCGGGAGGGCGGCGACGCCAAGCGGCTGGCCGCCGAGGTCTTCGACGGCCAGGGCTCGTACGGCAACGGCGCCGCGATGCGGGTCGCCCCGCTGGGGGCGGCGTACGCCGAGGACCCGGCCGCCGTGGTCCGCCCGGCCGTCGACACCGCGGTGATCACCCACACCCATCCGCAGGCGGTGGACGGCGCGATCGCGGTCGCGGTGGCGGCCGCGTACGCGGTCCGGGCACGGACCGAGGCCACGACGCCGCACACCTTCCTGGCGGCGGTGGCCGCCCTCACCCCGCGCGGGGCCGTCCACGACGGCCTGACCGAGGCGATCGGCCTGCTCGCCGAACCCGATCCGCTGGTCGCCGCCAAGGTGCTCGGCAACGGGAGCCGGACCTCGGCCGCCGACACCGTCCCGTACGCCCTGTGGTGCGCCGCCCGCCGGTTGCCCGACTACCGGGCCGCGGCCTGGGAGGCGATCGCGCCCGGCGGCGACATGGACACCGTCGCCGCGATCACCGGGGGAGTGGTCGCCGCCCACACCGGCACCCAGGGCATCCCGGCCGACTGGCTCGCCGCCCGGGAACCGCTGCCCGACTGGTTGCCGCACGCGCCCGGTGGCGCCAGGCCCGCCCCGGACGGGAAGCGCGGCTGTCTGAAGCCCATGGTGCTGCCCCGCCCCTGCCCGGTGCCGGACCTCGTGTGGACGGAGGAGCAGTGGCGGCGCATCCGGGCGGGGCTGCGCTCTCGGGAGACGGAGCAGCGGTGGGAGTCGTACACGTCCGAGGGCGTGCTGCACCTGCACCGCAGCCGGACCGGCTTCGAGGTCTGGAGCGTCCGGGTCGCCCCGGTGAAGGGCGGGGGCTGGCGGCCGGTGTCCGCGCTGGTCGAGCAGCACCCCGACCGGTACAAGGGCGCCCCTGACCCGGAGTCCCTCACACTCGTCCTCGGCCTCGCGGCCCGGGGCTACGGCCGGCCGTAGCCCCGGCTCCCGGTCACGCCGTGATCATCAGCTGCCCGGCGCCGCTGCCGCCCTGTCTAAGGCACTCCTGGTTGATCGCCGGATCCGGGGCGCTCGGCGAGGTGGCGGCGGCGATCCGCAGCTCGATGATGTCCCGGACGGCCGGCCACTCGTCGTCGAGGATCGAGTAGAACGCGGTGGAGCGCACCACCCCGTCCAGCCCGCGCGAGTGCGCCCGGCGGACGCCCTCGGAGGTCGCGCCGAGCCGCTCGATGGCGGTGCGCGAGCGCAGGTTGCGGGCGTCCGCGCGCAGCGAGATCCGCTGGACGCCCCAGGTCTCGAAGGCGTGGCGCAGCATCAGCAGCTTGGCCTCGGTGTTGATGCCGGTGCCCTGGGCGCGCGGCGAGAGCCAGGTGTTGCCGATCTCGGCCGCGTCCGGGACGGCCGTGGCCGGATCGCCGAACGGCACCCCGGGCACGGGCGGCCACACCAGCGGGCCCTGCCAGTAGTCGAGTTCCAGGAACCGGGTGGAGCCGACCACCCGGCCGTCGGCGAGGTTCACCGTCGCGAACGGCAGCGACCGGCCCGCGGCCTGGTCGGCGAGCGCCCGCGCGACGTAGTCGCGGGCGGCTTCCAGGCCGTGCGGGACGGGGGTGAAGGCGTAGGTCGTACGGTCCTCGGCACCGGCCTCGGCGATGGCCTCGGCATGGTGCGCGGCGAGGGGCTCCAGCCGCACGGTGCGGCCGGTGAGGATGACAGGTACGGGCACGGAACCTTCGGTCCTTCATCGGTCGGAGGGTGCCTCCCGGGCCGGGGTGCGGCACGGGGTGCGCGGGACTGGGTACGCCTGGGCCCCGGGTCCGTCCGCCGGGTACCCGCGCACGCCGGAGGTCCGGTCGAACGGGGTGGGGGCGGCGGCCCGGAACGGGCGGCGCGGGGTGCCGGAACGGGCACGGGTCCTCGGACCGGTCCGGCGGGAAGAGCGAGGGGACAGTGTGCGTCCGCGAAATGGCCGAAGAGGGAACGAGAGCGCGAAGGGAAGCAGGCGGCCAGGTGAAGGCAAGATGCGTCGTGGGTGGCTGGCCGAGCACCGGACCGGGACGTGGCCGACGGCGTTACGGACGACGTGACGACGACGCGACGATGCGAGGCAGCGAGAGGACGATACCCGCCAGAAGGCGGTGCGTCACTTCGCGGCACGCGAATGGCCGCGCGGGCCGTTCCCGGACCCTCCGGACGGGCCCCTCCCAGGGCTGTGACCAGGGGCTCTTCCTTCGGGTGCGATCATGGTCCGGAGCGGTGCGCCGAGGCCGTCGGGCGCGTCCCCCGGAGAGCCGCGGGACGGGCCCCGGGGCGGGCCGCGGACGGGTCGTCCGCAGGACGGGGGCCGGGACGGGAATTCCGGCGGCGCCCGGCACGCTGGACACGACGAGGAGCCGGTCGACCGGGACGAGCAGAGAACGGGGTTGGGTGCGCGGTGCGTGACTTCCAGGCGCTGTACGAGCTGGATCAGCAGGGCGTGGCCGCCGTGGCCGCGGCCAACGAGCAGTTGCGCGACACCGGTGCCGGCCTCGTGCTGCTCCAGCACTTCGAGGGCTTCATGGACGCCGGCGAGGCCGGCGGTCAGGTGGTGGCCCACCTGCTGGAGACGGGATCGCCGCAGGTGGTGGCCCGCTTCGACCACGACCGTCTGGTGGACTACCGGGCCCGCCGCCCGGCGATGGTCTTCGACCACGACCACTGGACGTCCTACAACCCGCCGGAGATCCTGCTCCAGCTCGTCCACGACGCCGCCGGCGCGCCGTTCCTGCTGCTCACCGGCCCCGAGCCGGACGTCGAGTGGGAGCGCTTCGCGCGCGCCGTCCGCGAGCTGGTGGAGCGCTTCGAGGTCCGGCTCTCGATCGACTTCCACGGCATCCCGATGGGCGTGCCGCACACCCGCCCGGTCGGCCTGACGCCGCACGGCAACCGGCTGGACCTCGCCCCGGGCTACCCGCAGTGGTTCGAGCAGGCGCAGGTCCCGGGCAGCGCCCAGGCGCTGGTGGAGTACCGCCTGGCCGAGGCCGGGCACGACGTCCTGGGCTTCGCCGTGCACGTCCCGCACTACGTGGCCCGCTCCGCCTACCCGGCGGCGGCCGTGCAGATCCTGGAGGCGGTGCAGTCCGCCACCGGGCTGGTGCTGCCCGGCACCCGGCTGCGCGAGCAGGTCTCCGAGGTCTACGCCGACATCGAGGAGCAGCTGACCCAGGGGGACGGCGAGTTGCGCTCGGCGATCCGCGGCATGGAGGGCCAGTACGACGCCGTGGCGGGCGCGGAGGGCCGGGAGAGCCTGCTGGCCGAGCCGGTGGACCTGCCCTCGGCGGACGAACTGGGGCGGCGCTTCGAGCAGTTCCTGGCCGAGCACGAACGCGGCGCGGAGTAGCCGGAACAGGGCGGGCGGAGCGGCCGACCGGACGGGCGGAAGCGGCCGACCGGACGGGCCGGGGGTCGGATTCCGGCCGGTTCGGGCCCGCCGGAGGCCATTCGGGCAGGGCCGGGAGTCATCGGCCACGGTCGTTCGTTGGCCCTGCGGCGCCCGGGGGACGGGCCGCCGTGAGGAGCCGACCATGACCCGCATCCCCGGGGGGAGCCCATGTCGAGGACCGCACGCCCGACCATCGCCCTGACCGTCGCACTGGCCGCAGTGCTGCTGGCCGGCTGCACCGACGACGCCGGTTCGGACGGCCAGGGGAACGGCGTCGCGGGCGCGACGCCCGCCCGCGCGCAGGCCGGTGCGACCTCGTCACCGACGCCCGCCCCACCACCCACCGGCCCGTACGTCGCGCTCGGCGACTCGTACACCGCCGGGATGAAGATCCCCCCGCAGGTCGGCGAGCCGGGCGGCTGCTACCGCTCCGGGGCCAACTACCCGGCCCTGGTGGCGAAGGGGCTCTCGCTCGCCGCCGGGCAGTTCAGGGACGTCAGTTGCAGCGGCGCCCGCACCCCGGACCTGACCGGCCCGCAGAAGGTCTCCGACGGCACCAACCCGGCCCAGCTGGACGCGCTGACCGCGGACACCCGGCTGGTCACCCTGGGCATCGGAGGCAACGACGCGGGCTTCATGGAGGTCGTGACCGAGTGCGCCAAGGCCAACCTGGTGGACATCCTCAAGGGCGTGATCGCCGACAGCGCGGACCGGATCAGCAACTCGCCCTGCCGTGACCACTACGCCGGCGGCAACGGCACCGACGAGGTCCAGCGCAAGGTGGACGCGGCCGGGGACCGGCTCGGCCAGGTGCTCCAGGACGTCAGGAAGCGCTCCCCGAAGGCCAAGGTGTACGTGATCGGGTACCCGGGGCTGCTCCCGGCCGACCCGGCGGTCTGCCTGCCGGTGCTCGGCGACGCCGTGGCCGCCTCCGACCTGAGCTTCCTGGTGGAGAAGGAGCAGCAGCTCAACGGCATGCTCAAGAAGCGCGCGGAGGCGGCGGGCGCGGTCTTCGTGGACCTCGCCGGGCCCTCGGCCGGGCACGACATGTGCGCGGGGGAGGACAAGCGCTGGGTGGAGCCGCCGTTCCCGGCCCAGGGGCTGGCGCCGATCCACCCCAACGCCAAGGGGCAGGAGGCGGCGTCCGGCGTGGTGCTGAAGGCGATCAAGGGCTGAGGTCGGCGCTGACCGTGTCGCCGACCCGGTCCGGTCGGCGGCACACGGTTATGGATCTACGGGTCCGCACTCTGTCCGTCGTGCGCGGCACGCCCTCCGAGTCAGAGGGGCGGCGTACCGTGAGGGGCATGTGACTGCGCCTCTCCGCGAATGCGGAGCGGCTTCCCACTCGGCTTCGAGAGCCTCATGGCGGTCAAGCCCCGACCGCTGTCCGAGGACGGGCCACCGAGTATGTGTCACTCCACGCGCCTGGCCGACTACACAAGGAAGTGGATGGACGACACCACGCACAGCTTCGCCGCCCCGATCCCGTACGACCGCGCCGCCGAGGCCCGCTGGGTGCCCGAACCCGACAAGCGCCCGGGCCGCACGGCCTTCCAGCGCGACCGTGCCCGGGTGCTGCACTCGGCCGCGCTGCGCCGGCTGGCCGGCACCACCCAGGTCGTCGCCCCGATGCGCAGCGACTTCCCGCGCACCCGGCTCACCCACTCCCTCGAATGCGCCCAGGTCGGGCGGGAGTTGGGTGCCGCCCTGGGCTGCGACCCGGACCTCGTGGAGGCCGGCTGCCTGGCCCACGACATCGGCCACCCGCCGTTCGGCCACACCGGTGAGGAGGCCCTCGACCAGGCAGCCGAGGCCTGCGGCGGCTTCGAGGGCAACGCCCAGTCGCTGCGCATCCTGACCCGGCTCGAACCCAAGCGCTTCGCGCCCCAGGAGGAGCAGCCCGCCGCGCGGCTCGCCCCCTGGCCGGGCCGCAGCGTCGGTCTCAACCTGAGCCGGGCCGCCCTCGACGCCGCCACCAAGTACCCGTGGACCAAGGGCGCCCACCCCGCCGACCCGGCCTCGCCCAAGTACGGCGTCTACGCCGACGACCTGCCGGTCTTCCGCTGGCTGCGAGCCGGCTCCCCGGCCGGGCGCAAGTGCTTCGAGGCCACCGTGATGGACTGGTCCGACGACGTGGCCTACTCCACCCACGACGTCGAGGACGGCCTCCAGGCCGGCCACATCGACCCGGCCGCCCTGCGCGCCCCCGGAGAGCGCACCGAGCTCTTCAAGGCCGCCGAGCGCTACGCCCCGGACGCCGGGCCGCAGGAGCTGTCCGCCGCCCTGGACCGGCTGCTCGCCCAGGAGTGGTGGCCCCGCTCCTACGACGGCACCGCCCGCGCCCGGGCCGGGCTCAAGGACCTCACCAGCCAGCTGATCGGCCGCTTCTGCCTGGCCGCCGAGCAGGCCACCCGCACCCGCTACGGCCCCGGCCGGCTCACCCGCTACGCCGCCGAGCTGGTGGTGCCCAGGGACGTCCGGCTGGAGTGCGCGGTGCTCAAGGCGGTCGCCGTCCGCTACGTGATGCAGCGCGAGGAGCAGGCCCAGCTGCGGGCCCGCCAGCGGATCGTGATCGCCGAGCTGGCGTACGTCCTCACCCAGCGTGCCCCCGAAGGGCTGGACCCGGTGTTCGCCGCCATGTACCGCGAGGCCGAGGACGACCGTGCCGCCCTGCGCACGGTCATCGACCAGATCGCCACCCTGACGGACGCCTCGGCCCTGGCCCTGCACGCCAGACTCGTCGGCGCCGCCTGGGCGTGAGCGGGGGAGGGGGAGGCGGCGGTGAACGCGGCGCCCCCCGGCCCGCCGGGGCCGTCCCCCTGCGCCGCCGGAAAGCCCGGCCGCCCCAGTAGACTTCCGGGGTGGCCGGGCGGATCAGGGACGAAGACGTACAGGCGGTGCGCAGTGCACTGCCGATCGACGCGGTGGTCGGCGACTACGTACAGCTGACCAACGGTGGCGGCGGCGAGTACAAGGGCGTCTGTCCCTTCCACGACGAGAAGTCCGCCTCCTTCTACGTGAACCCCGCCAAGGGCGTCTTCCACTGCTTCGGCTGCCAGGAGAACGGCGACACCATCGCCTTCCTGATGAAGATCGAGCACTTCACCTTCGCCGAGGCCGTCGAGCGGATGGCCGCCCAGGCCGGCATCACCCTGCGCTACGAGGAGGGCGGCTACAGCCCCCGCCACCAGCAGGGCGAGCGCACCCGGCTGGTCGAGGCGCACAAGGTGGCCGCCGCCTACTACCAGGAGCAGCTGGCCTCGCCGGAGGCGGAGATCGGCCGCCGCTTCCTGGCCGAGCGAGGCTTCGACGAGGAGGCCGCCAAGGCCTTCGGCGTCGGCTACGCCCCGGCCGGGTGGGAGCACCTGGTCCGCTACCTGCGCGGCAAGGGCTTCACCGACAAGGAGATCCTCCAGGGCGGTCTCGCCTCGCAGGGCCAGCGCGGCGGCCTGATCGACCGCTTCCGGGGCCGGCTGGTCTGGCCGATCCGGGACATCGCCGGCGAGGTGGTCGGCTTCGGCGCCCGCCGTCTGCGCGAGGACGACAACGGCCCGAAGTACCTCAACACCCCCGAGACGCCGATCTACAAGAAGTCCCACGTGCTGTACGGCATCGACCTGGCGAAGAAGGAGATCGCCAAGTCGGGCCGCGCGGTGGTGGTCGAGGGCTACACCGACGTGATGGCCTGCCACCTGGCCGGGGTCACCTCGGCGGTGGCCACCTGCGGCACCGCCTTCGCCGAGGACCACATCAAGATCATCCGCCGGCTGCTGATGGACACCTCGCAGTACCGGGGCGAGACCGTCTTCACCTTCGACGGCGACGCGGCCGGCCAGAAGGCCGCCCTGCGCGCCTTCGAGGACGACCAGAAGTTCGCCGCCAAGACCTCCATCGCGGTCAGCCCGGGCGGCATGGACCCGTGCGAGCTGCGCCTGGCCCAGGGCGACGAGGCCGTCAAGCACCTGATCGACAACCCGGTCCCGCTGTTCGAGTTCGCGCTGAACTCGGTGGTGGCCCGGCACCGGGTGGACACCCCGGAGGGGCGTTCGGCGGCGCTGGAGGAGGCGGCCCCGATCGTCGCCAGGATCAAGGACCGCTCGATCCAGCACGAGTACGCCGTCCGCCTGGCCGGCATGCTCGGCATCCTGGACGAGCAGTTCGTCGTCCGCCGGATCTCGCAGCTGGCCCGCTGGGACCGCGAGCGCCAGCAGAACCCGCGCGGCGCGGCCGCCCAGCGCCGCCCCGAGCCGGTCCAGCCGCAGCGCCCCGCGCAGCCCGCCTTCCGGCTCAACCCGCGCGACCCGGCCCAGTTCGTCGAACGGGAGCTGCTCAAGCTGGCGCTCCAGCACCCGGACCTGGTCAGCCCGGCCTTCGACCACTACGGCGAGGACGAGTTCCCGACCCCGCCGTACACCGCCGTCCGGCAGGCCATCGCCAAGGCCGGCGGCGCCGCGTACGGGGCGGGCCTGCCCGACTTCACCAGTGCGGTGCGCGAGGCGGCCCCGGACGACCAGGTGCGCTCGCTGGTCACCGAGCTGACCGTCGAGCCGGTGCGCTCGCGCCGCAAGGCGGACGCGATCTACGCGGGGGAGTTCCTGGTCAAGCTGCGCCTGCTCGCGGTGGACCGGCGGATCACCGAGGTCCGCGGCTACCTCCAGCGGCTCGGCCCCCGGGCCGAGGCCGAGCAGCTGCACGCGGTGCAGACCGAGCTGTGGCAGCTCCAGCAGTACGGGCAGCAGCTGCGCAGCCGGGGCGCGGCGGCGCTGTAACGCCCCGCCGGGTACCCGTCGGCAGGAGCTGGGCACAGAAAGTCGGCGCACGAGTCTCGGCCACGGAGCGTGGCGTACCGCACACTGGAGGGCGTCCCACCTCCGTACAGCGCGGGTCCGCCAGAGTCGCGCCCGCCCCGAGGGGATGCCCGTGGAGCAAGGCCTCGTCGCAGCGACCACCACCAGTACGAGAGCGAACCCCGCCGGACCGGCCGGGGAACAGGAGACCCACCACGGCCGGGCCGGGGCGGCGCCCCCGGGCGGTGCCCGGGTCCCCGCCCAGGGCCTGCCGGAGGGCCACCCGGACAGCCCGGACCCCGAGCCCGGGTCGGAAGCACAGGCCGGGGCCGAGGACCCGGACGAGCGCCGCGGGCCCGCCGACGACACCGGGCCGGCCGCCGACCTGCTGCGCCAGTACCTGCGCGAGATCGGCCGGATCCGCCTGCTCACCGCCGAGGAGGAGGTCGAGCTGGCCCGCCGGGTGGAGGCCGGCATCTTCGCCGAGGAGCGGCTCGACGGCGACCCGCCGCCGCCCGACCCGCTGGCCGGCGAGCTGGACACCCTGGTGGTGCGGGGCCGGATCGCCAAGCGCCGGCTGATCGAGGCGAACCTGCGGCTGGTGGTCTCCGTCGCCAAGCGCTACGTCGGCCGCGGGCTGACCCTGCTGGACCTGGTCCAGGAGGGCAATCTGGGCCTGATCCGGGCGGTGGAGAAGTTCGACTACACCCGGGGTTTCAAGTTCTCCACGTACGCGACCTGGTGGATCCGGCAGTCGATGAGCCGGGCGCTGGCCGACCAGGCCCGGACGATCCGGGTGCCGGTGCACGTGGTCGAGCTGATCAACCGGGTGGTCCGGGCGAAGCGCGCCCTGCTCCAGGAGCGCGGCCTGGAACCGACGGCGGCCGAGATCGCGGCCGCCCTGGAGCTGACCGAGGAGCGGGTGCGCGAGCTGCTCCGGCTGGCCCAGGAGCCGATCTCGCTGCACACCCCGGTCGGCGAGGAGGACGACGTCGCGCTCGGGGACCTGATCGAGGACGCCGACGCCGCCTCGCCCGCCGAGTCCGCGACCTTCCTGCTGCTGCGCCAGCACCTGGAGGCCGTCCTGGCCACCCTGGGGGAGCGGGAGCGCCAGGTCGTCCAGCTCCGCTACGGACTGGACGACGGCCGCCCGCGCACGCTGGAGGAGATCGGCGCGGTGTTCGGCGTGACGCGGGAGCGGATCCGCCAGATCGAGTCGAAGACCCTGGTCAAGCTCCGCGACCACGCGTACGCCGAGCAGCTGCGCGGCTACCTCGACTAGCGGTCGGTGGCTAGGACGGACCGGCCGACCCGGCCGGCGTGGGCTGGTCGGCGGGGGCCGCCGGGTCGGTCGGTGCCGGGGTGGCCGGCGTGGCCGGGGTGGCCGGGGCCGGGGTCGTCGGTGCCCCCGCGCCGGTGCCGGGCGGGGGCGAGGCGGGTCCGATCGGGATCGGGGTGGAGGCCACCACCATGGCCAGGTCGGAGACCGCCGCGGTGCAGTCGTGGCCGGCCGACTGGTAGCCGCAGACCTGGAAGGTGACGGTCGGGTCCGCCGCGTTCAGCATCGGCGAGTAGTTGTCGTAGCCCCAGTGGATGAGCGCCGTCTCGCTGTCGCCGGTGCTGTCGGTGATCGTCGCGTAGTCCTTCGGCTGGCCCTCGGTGATGGCCGCCCAGGCGGCCCGGCAGGTCTGGCTGTACCGGAGGTAGACGACCACCTTGCCGATCACCTGGGTCTGCAGGGTCCGGGCGTCCTTGCCGCAGCCGGTGGTCTTCGGGTCCTTGTGCGCGCAGCCGACGGCCTGGCAGGCCGGGGAGGTCGGGCCGGGCTTCGCACCGGCGGAGACGCCGGCTGTGGCGACGGGTTCGGCGGCCGCCGAGGCCTGCCCGCCGTGCCGGCCGATCCGCAGGCCCACCAGGACCAGCAGCAGCGCCAGCACGGCCGCAGCGGAGACCAGCGCCGCGGGGCGCCGCCACCAGACGACGGGGGCGGGCTCGGGCTCCTGCCCGGTCACCAGCGCCTCGCCGGCGGCCGGCTCCTGGGCGGTCTCGGCCCGGACGGCAGGCTCCTCGGGGGCCGAGGGCTCCTCGGCGACGGCCGGTCCCTTCACGGCCTCGCCCGTGCCCGTGCCCACGGCCTCCGGCCCCGCCACCGCGTGCCGCCACAGCGCCCGCAGCGCGGCCCCGTCGCACGCGACCGCCCCGACCAGGGCTTCCACCGCCTGCTCGGTGACGACCCGTTTGCCGTTGAGCCAGCGCTCCCAGGAGGCCCGGCTGTAGTGCGTCCGGGCGGCCAGCTCGGACAGCGACAGTCCGGCGGTGTCCTTGATGTCCCGGAGCTCCTCCGCCAGGCGCCTGGCGGGCTCGGGCAACTCCTCGGGCAGCTGCTTCCAGGCGGAACCCAATGCGGCGCTCCAAACTCGAGAAACGGGGACGGGGAACGGGTGAGCGGCAGGGTCCCGGCCCGGGCCGTTCGGCGTCTGCGCTTCTCCAACCCGATCGGTCTGGCGTCCCAAACCCCAGGTCACGGCGCTGAGACGGACGGAAGTGTCTCACAACCCCCGGAACCGCTCGAACATTCACGTGGTCATCGTGCAGAGTTCTCTGGCCGGTGCGGTGCACCCGCCGGGGAACCGTTCGGGCACCGATCGACCACCCGTCGTCGGTCCGCACCCGATCCCGGTTCCCCCACCGGACCGGGGCAGCCTCGCGGGGGGAGGCTGCCCC
>NZ_JBHVFE010000224.1:985-13986 GCF_042801945.1 Kitasatospora sp. NPDC057542 | reverse complement strand
GTCCCTCGGCGGGACCGGGCGGCTGCGCGGAGCGGGGCGTCAGTTGGCCAGGGTGTTCAGGTGCATGTCGCCGTTGGGCATGCCGGTCGCGGCGATGGCGTTCACCTTGCCGCTGTCGTCGGCGACCGCGGCGCCCTGCCAGGTGCCGTTGGCGAAGCGGACGTTGTCGTACACCTTGCCGTTGCTCAGGGTGACGAGGTGCAGGTCGCCGTTGGGCAGGGCGGTGATCGCGGCCTGGCCGACCGCGCCGCCGGCGTCGGCGAGGGCGGCGCCCTGCCAGTTGCCGTTGGCGAAGCGGATGTTGTCGTACACGTTGCGGTCGCTCACGGTCACCAGGTGCATGTCGCCGTTGGGCATGCCGGCCACCGTAATCGCGCCGACCTTGCCGCTGTCGTCGGCGACCGCGGCGCCCTGCCAGGTGCCGTTGGCGAAGCGGACGTTGTCGTACACCTTGCCGCTGCTCAGGGTGACCAGGTGCATGTCGCCGTTGGGCAGGGCCGCGACCGCGGCCTGGGCCACCTTGCCGCCGGCGTCGGCGAGGGCGGCGCCCTGCCAGCTGCCGTTGGCGAAGCGGACGTTGTCGTACACGTTGCCGTTGGACACGGTCGTCAGGTGCATGTCGCCGTTCGGCATGCCGACGGCCGCGATCGAGGTGATGGTGCCGGCGCCGTCGGCGAGGGCGGCACCCTGCCAGGTGCCGTTGGCGAAGCGGACGTTGTCGTACACCTTGCCGTTGCTCAGGGTGACGACGTGCAGGTCGCCGTTGGGCAGGGCCGCGGTGACGACCTGGGACACGTCCGCACCGGCGTCGGCGAGGGCGGCGCCCTGCCAGTTGCCGTTGGCGAAGCGGACGTTGTCGTACACGTGGTTGGGCGCGACCGGGGTCGGGGTGGTCGTGGTGCCGCCGGCGTCGGTGCCGCCGCTCGGCGACACGTAGCCGCTGATGCGCTGGCCACCCCAGCTGTAGCCGATGGCGGAGCTGTGGGTCGCCGACTGCTTGACCCTGGAGGTGGCGGACCAGTTGCCGCTGACCCCGCCCTCGTTGCCGCCGATGGTGGTGATCGTGCCGTTGCCCACGGCCGTCACGATCGCCACGTGGTCGGCGTAGCCGTTGTAGTTGTAGTTGTACAGGACCGCGTCGCCGACCTGCGGGGTGCTGTGCAGGCCGCCGTTGTAGGTGCCGAAGCTGCCGGCCGCCGGGGTGAGGCCGCGCACGTCGACGCCGTTCTGCGCCCAGACCCACTTGGCGAAGTCTGCGCACCACGCCTCGGGGCTGCCGCCGTTGCCCGTGCAGCTGCTGTAGTAGGCGGTGCCGCCGGCGCTGTTGGTCGAACAGGCGCCCTTGCCCAGGTTGGCCGCCGCGGTGGCGGCGATGGAGGTGCCGACGCTGGCGGAGGCCGGGGAGGCGCCCAGCGCGAGGCTGACCGGGAGGAACGCGGCGGCGGTGGTCAGTGCGGCGGTACGGCGAAGGCTGGTCTTGGACATGACACATCTCCAGAGGTGTTCGTGGGCGCAAGAAGGCGAGGGGCACGACGGCGATGCGCCGTCAGCGGTGCGTCGTCGGCAGTGCGTTGTCGTGAGAGGGCGTCGCGGGCCGAGGGGCCGGCGGTCCAGGAGCGCCGCGGGCGGTGCGCGGCGGCGGGACGGGCCCGGCCCGGCCGGGCGGCTGCCCTGCAGGAGCAGCCGATCGGTGGGAGCCCGTGGCCGGGGGATCAGCCCCAGATCATGTCGTCGGCGGGGGCGCCGGCGACGGTGGTGACGGGGGCGCCGGCGACGGTGGTGACGGGGGCGACGGTAGCCGCCGGCCGGGCGGGGGAGGCCTGGGCGGCGACGGCGGGAACCAGGGCGGCGAGGGCGAGGGCGGCGACCGCGGCGGCCTTGGCGGTGACGGTGCGAAGCATGATGGTGTCTCCTTCTCGGATGGGACGGACTGAGGGCGTTTCCGGTGCTCGGCGTCCCGCGGTGACGCTTGCTCCGGTCTTGTTGTCGGGCGGTGTTCCCTGCCGACGACAACTACTTTCGCCGCCGCTCGCGGCCGGTGGAAGGGACTTCAGGTGGACGGAAACGCCCCTGGACCGTTCCGGCCAGGATCGGTGCAGTCGGGAGGGCCGGCGGGGCCGGCGGGTTCGGCGGAACCGGCCTCGTCGGACAGCAGGTGCTCGTAGAACGGCGCGACGAGCGGAGCGGCCGTCCCCGCCGCACTCCAGCCCGCGAACGCGGGCACGGCGGCCAGTGCGCGACGGCAGAACGCGGCGGCCCGGCCCTCCGCCTCGGCGAGGGAGTCCGCGACCAGGTAGACGCCGAGCACCGGATCCGGCAGCGCGTCCGGATGGACCACGAGGTGCTCGACCCGGTCCCCGGGGAGGACGGCGGCCAGCAGGATCCCCCGGGCGTCGACGGGCAGTGCCCGGCTCGGCGCATCGGGCCGCAGGACGGTATGAACGAGGTACATGCAACGAGCCTGCCCGGAGCGGGCATTCGGCCCATAGGGGAAGGGCGGGGACCATTCCGGCCGTGGCCGGAACCGTCCACCAAAGCGATGGCTTCGTCACCGTCAGTTGTGCAATGATCGCGTGCGGATCGAACACGGTTTCACCGCGGGGGTGGAGGATGCTCACGGCACTGGGACTGGACAAGGTCTCGGAAACGGTCTACCGGGCGATGCTCGCGCACCCGCAGGAAGGCGTGGCCGCCCTCGGCGCCCGCCTCGCCCTGCCCGAACAACAGGTCAGACAGGCCCTGGACACGCTCAGCGAACTGGCCCTGCTGCGCCCCTCCGCGGACCGCGAGGGCGAACTGCGCGCCGTCTCCCCCGAAGTCGGGATGGAGATCCTGATGGCCCGCCAGCAGGCCGAACTCGCGGCCCAGCAACTGCGCATCGAGGCTTCCCGGGCGGCGGCCGCCCAGCTCATCGCCGAGTACGCCGACCTGCGCCCGGCCTCCGGCCAGCCCGGCGTCGAGCAGCTGACCGGCCTCGACCAGATCCGCGACCGGCTCACCACACTCACCCGGGAGGTGCGCGAGGAGGTCATGACCTTCTCCCCGGACGGCGGCCAGAAACCCGAGAACATCGAGGCGGCCAAGCCCCTCAACCTCGACCTGCTGGAACGCGGCGTCCGGATGCGCACCGTCTACCTGGACAGCCTCCGCAACAGCCCGCACACCGTCGAGTACGTCAACTGGCTGGTCTCCCACGGCGGTCAGGTCCGCACCGTGCCCGCGCTGCCGACCCGGATGATCGTCGTCGACCGCACCACCGCCGTCATCCCCATCCGCAGCGACAGCTCCGCCGCCGGCGCCGTCGTCCTCACCGGGCAGGGCATGCTGGCCGCGCTGTGCGCGCTGTTCGAGACCGTCTGGGCGGACGCGCAACCGGTCGGCACCATCACCCGCCTCAACGAACGCGGGCTCAGCGCCCAGGAACAGGCCGCCGTCACCCTGCTCGCGGACGGCCACACCGACGACGCCATCGCCAAGCGCCTGGGCGTCTCACCCCGGACGGCCCGCCGCATCGCCACCGACCTCATGGAACGCCTCGACGCCCGCAGCCGCTTCCAGGCCGGAGTCCGGGCCGCCCAGGCGGGCTGGCTCGCCGGCTGAGCGGACGGCGGGCGAAGGCCGTCGGCCCGGGCGCTTCCTGCCCCAGGATGCACCGCGTCGAGCCGCGTCGAGCCGCGCCCGGCCGCGTTGAGCCGGGGGACGGGCCGGGGCCGTAGACGTGGACGGGGCGCCCTCCGCCGGAGCGGGCGCCGCGGCTTCAGGAGGCAGGCATGCTCAGGTTCCACGGCGCGTGGCGGATCACCGTCGTCGGCAGGAACGCCGACTTCGACCAGCGGGCGGTCGTGCGCGGCGCGTACGGGCTGCGGGTGCTGCCCGGGCGGGTCGGCGCCACCATCGAGGTGGACGAGGAGAGCTGGACGCTGTCCCTGGAACACCACCTGTGGGGCCGCAGCTGGCAGCCCAACCTGCGCACCACCCCCGGACCGGTCACCGAACACGGCGGCCTGCGCAGCCAGTTGCTCACCAGCAACGACTGCCACTGGCCGGGCAAGGCGCTCGACTACGTCAACTTCGTGCTGCGCCTGGACCAGGCCGTCGCCCCGGCCGCCGCGCCCGTGCGCGCCGCCCGCCCCCTGGAGACGCCGATCGCAGCCCCCGTCCAGGCCGTCCGCACCTCCTCCTCGGGCTGGGCCGAACCCATGACCGAGCCCCCGACCGGGCCCGGTCGCGAACGCGAGCGCGAGCGCGGCACCATCACCGCCGGCTGAGCCGACACGGCTAAAGTCCCAGGTGAGAACCATCGCGCCCGAGGAGAGCCCGCCATGCCGACCGACCCCGCCGCCACCGCAACCCCCGCCCCCACCGCCGCGCGTCCGCACCCCGCACGCCTCGGCTTGGGCACCGCGGCCGTCGGCCGGCCCGGCTACATCAACCTGGGGCGCGACGCGGACCTGCCCGCCGAACGCACCGTCGACGCCCTGCGCGAACGCACCCACACCCTGCTCGACGCCGCGTACGCCGCCGGCGTGCGCTACCTCGACACCGCCCGCTCCTACGGCCGCGCCGAGGAGTTCCTCGGCCAGTGGCTCGCCGAACACCCCCAGGCCGCGGCCGAGATGACGATCGGCAGCAAATGGGGCTACACCTACACCGCCGACTGGCAGACCAGCGGCGTCGCCGCCCACGAGGTCAAGGAACACTCCACGGCCGTCTACGACCGCCAGATTTACGAGACCCGCACCCTGCTCGGCGACCACCTGGACGTCTACCTGGTCCACTCGGTCACCCCCGACAGCCCCGCCCTCACCGACCCCGCCCTGCACCAACGCCTCGCCGCCCTCGCCGCCGAAGGCGTACGGGTGGGCCTGTCCACCAGCGGCCCCGCCCAGGCCGACACCATCCGCCGGGCCCTCGCCGTCACCACGGCCGGCCGGCCGCTGTTCACCGCCGTCCAGGCCACCTGGAACCTGCTGGAGACCTCCGCCGCCCCCGCCCTCGCCGACGCCCACGCGGCCGGATGGCTGGTCGTGGTCAAGGAGGGCATGGCCAACGGCCGCCTGGCCGGACGCAACGCCACCGGCCCCGACACCGCCCCGCTGCGCACCCTCGCCGCCCGCACCGCCACCACCCCCGACGCCCTCGCCCTGGCCGCGGCCGCCGCCCAGCCCTGGGCCGACATCGTCCTGTCCGGCGCCGCCACCCCCGAGCAGCTCACCTCCAACCTCGCCGCCGCAGACCTGCGCCCGACGCCCGAGGGCCTCGCCGCCCTCGACGCCATGGCGGAGCCCGCCGAGGCGTACTGGCGCACCAGGGCAGGGCTGCCCTGGTCCTGAGGGGCCGGTGGGGGAGCCCGCCGTGGGTGCCGGCGCTCGGCGGCGGGCGGCGCAGGCCTGCTGCCGGCGGGGCGGCAGGACGGTGCCCCGGTGGAGCCCAGGGCGTACCGGCGTGCGGGCCTACGGGCCTACGGGCCTACGGGCGTGCGGCCGGGCCGCCCCGGGCCCTGACGGGCCGCCGAGCCGGCCCGTTGTCGGTGCCCGCCCCTACGGTGAGCCGCATGACCGAGCACCCGGACCTCGCCGCCGAGCACACCGCCTTCTGCCCCGACCTCGTCTTCCAGGGCACCGGCACCCTCACCGAGTACGCCGAGCAGCTGGTCGGCGCCCACCAGTGGTCCTTCTGGTGGGACTGACCTGACCCCGGGGGCGGGCGCCGGGCGCACGGACCCGCCCGGTGTCCGCGGGCCGCCCGCCGGTGTGGCATGCTGCGCCGGGCCGCGAACCGAGCCCGAGCACCGACCACCCCCGAGGAGCCTGCCCTGAACACCGCCTGCGCCGAAGCCTTGTCCGCAGGCCTGCTGGTACTCGTCCTGATCTGCGCCGTCGCCCGGCCCTGGGGCTGGCCGGAGGCCGCCGCCGCGGTGCCGGCCGCCGCCCTGCTGGTGGCGACCGGCGCCGTCCCACTGGAGCACGCGACGGCCGAGGCCGCCCGCCTCGGGCCGGTGATCGGCTTCCTGGCCGCCATCCTGGTCCTGGCCAAGCTCTGCGACGACGAGGGGCTGTTCCGCGCCTGCGGGGCCTGGATGGCGCGCAGCGCCGCCGGGCGCCCGCGCCGACTGCTGGCCCAGGTGTTCACCGTCGCCTCGGTGGTCACCGCGGTGCTCAGCCTGGACGCCACCGTCGTGCTGCTCACCCCGGTCGTGCTGGCCACCGCAGCCCGCCTCGGCGCCCGGCCCGGGCCGCACCTGTACGCCTGCGCCCACCTGTCGAACACGGCCTCGCTGCTGCTGCCGGTCTCCAACCTGACCAACCTGCTCGCCTTCACCGTCAGCGGCCTCAGCTTCGGCCGCTTCGCCGCCCTGATGACGCTGCCGTGGCTGGCCGCGGTCGGCGTCGAGTACCTGGTGCTGCGCCGCTTCTTCGCCGCCGACCTGGACGCCCGTCCGACCGAGACGCCCGAGACCGGGCCGGCCCCCGCCATGCCGCTGTTCGCCCTGGCCACCGTGGGCTGCACGCTCGCCGGGTTCGTCGTCGCCTCCGCGCTGGACGTCAACCCGGCCTGGGCGGCGGCCGCCGGCGCCACCGTCCTCGCCGTCCGTGCCCTGGCCCGGGGCCACGCCACCGCTGCTACGGTGGTGCGCTCGGCGGCCCTGCCGTTCCTGGCGTTCGTCCTGGCCCTGGGCATCGTGGTGCGCGCCGTCGTCGACAACGGCCTGGCCACCGGCCTGGCCCACCTCATCCCGTCCGGCACCGCGCTGCCCGCCCTGCTCGGCACCGCCGCCCTGGCCGCCGCCCTCGCCAACGTCATCAACAACCTGCCCGCCACGCTCGCCCTGGTACCGCTGGCAGCCCCGGCCGGGCCCGGCGCCGTCCTCGCCGTCCTCCTCGGCGTGAACATCGGCCCCAACCTCAGCTACGCCGGATCGCTGGCCACCCTGCTGTGGCGCGGCATCGTCCGCGACCGCGGGGTGCCGGTGGACCTGCGCGAGTTCACCCGCCTGGGCCTGCTCGCCGTCCCGGCCACCCTGACCGCCGCCGTCCTGGCCCTGTGGGCCTCGCTGCGCCTGATCGGCGCCTGACCGGGTGCCGGGGGTGCCTCAGTACTCGGAGCTGGGTGCCGCCGTGACCGGGCCGAGGTCCGGCTCGTCACGCAACTCCACAGCCGTGCCGTGCCGTTCGAGTTCCAGCACGACCAGCTCGTTGGCACCGGCCTGCCACAGCGGGGCGGGGGCGTAGAGGGTGTGCTGGGGGCCGGCGGAGCAGTGGCGGCCGAGCAGGAAGCCGTTGAGCCACAGCAGTCCGCGGCCCCAGTCGGGCAGGGCGACGAACGCGTCGGCGGGGGAGGGGAGTTCGGCGGTGAAGCGGTGGAACGCCGGCTGCCCGTCGCCCGCCTCGACGCCGTCGGTGAAACGCAGTGCGGACAGGTCGGTCAGCGGCAGCGGCCGGATCTGCCAGTCGAAGAGCCGCTGGTGGCCGTGCGAGACGCCGCGGGTGATGCCCTTGCGGTCGTCCATCTGCGGGCCGTAGTTCACCCGGCCCAGCGCCTCGACGAGGATGTCCAGCACGACCCCGTCGGGCCCGGTGGCCAGCGCCAGCGTCGCGCCGGGGGAGTTGCGCTCCAGCACCCCGAGCGGGCGCCCGTCCGCGAAGACCTGCGCCCGGTCGGCCAACCCGTCGATGCGCAGCGGCAGTTCGGGGCGCGGTCCGGGTACGCGGGTGCGGTAGTGGATCAGGCCGCGGTCCTGGCCGACCTGCTCCATCGGCAGCGGCGCGGCGTGCCGCTGCGGCTGTGACAGCGCATCCAGGGCCTGTGCCAGCGCCGCCCGCCCGTGCGCCTGTTCCAGCCGCTGCGGTGCCACCCGCTGCGGTGGGTCGGGCAGTTCGCCGTCCGGCAGGGGCAGGTAGCGGCCGATGACCTCGCGCAGGGCGTGGAACTTCTCGGTCAGCTCGCCGGCCTCGCCGATCGGCGCGTCATAGTCGTAGCTGGTGACGGTCGGCTCGTAGCCGGCGTCCAGCGGGTGGGCGCCGCTGTGGTTGGCGCCGGCCCACAGGCCGAAGCTGGTGCCGCCGTGCGCCATGTAGAGGCTGACGGAGGCGCCGGTGGCCAGCAGCTCGTCCAGTGAGGCGGCGGTCTCCTTCGGGTCGCGGACGTGGTGGGGCAGGCCCCACTGGTCGAACCAGCCGATCCAGAACTCCATAGCGGTCAGCGGGCCTTCGCCCTGGTGGCGGCGGAGCACCGCCAGACGCTCGGGGGCGCGCGAGCCGAAGGTCGCGGTGGCCAGGTGGCCGGGGATGGCGCCGCCCTGCTGCATGGTGTCGTGGGCGCCGTCGGTGGTGAACAGCAGGCAGTCCACCCCGCGCCTTACCAGGCCGTCGCGCAGGTGGGCGAGGTAGACGGCGTCGTCGCCGTAACTGCCGTACTCGTTCTCCACCTGCATCGCCACCACCGGCCCGCCCCGGCTCGCCAGCAGCGGCAGCAACTCGGGCACCAGCGCGTCGAACCAGCCGTCCACCTCGGCCAGGTACGCCGGGTCCGCGCAGCGCAGCCGCAGCCCGTCCACTGCCAGCAGCCGGGCCGGAAGCCCGCCGAACTCCCACTCCGCGCAGATGTACGGGCCCGGCCGCAGGATCACGTCCAGCCCCAGGCCGGCGGCCAGCCGCACGAAGCGTGCCACGTCCCGCCAGCCGGTGAAGTCCACGGTGCCGTCGGGAAGTTCGTGGAAGTTCCACGGCACGTAGGTGTCCACCGTGTTCACCCCCAGCGCCCGCACCCGCCGCAGCCGGTCCTCCCACAGCTGCGGATGCACCCGGAAGTAGTGCACCGCCCCGGCCACCACCCGGTGCGGCGCCCCGTCCCGCACGAACCCGTCCGCGTCGTACCCGAGCACGCGCACACCCGCCTTCCCACCGCAGACCCTGGCACCGCCGAGCCTAGCGAGGAACGGGCCGCGCGGGCCGTCGCCGCTCAGGTGTCGTAGCAGCCGTCCCATGGGGGGCCGAAGCCCAGGCCGTCCGGGTGGAGCTCCATCCGGACGCGGTCCTCCTCGTCGTCCTCGTCCTCGTCCACCTCTACGACCAGGCCGAACAGGGCGCCCTCGAAGCGGACCTCGAAGGGCGCGATGACGATGTCCTGGCAGTGGAGCCCCGGCAGGGCGTCCAGCCACTGCTTCAGCAGGAGCTCGGCCGCGGTGATCGCCTGCCGCTCGCCGTCCGCCGTCGTGCCGGTGAACTCGATGCGCGAGCCCAGGTGGACGCCCGCCTCGTCGAAGCGGTGCAGCACGGCGTGCCAGCGCTTCACGGCCTGCCAGTTGTCGTGGCTCCAGTCCTCGGGAAGGGTCGCGACGATGTTCGCGTAGAACTGGCCGCCCTCGTACCGGCCGATGGTGTCCGTGTGGTAGCCGGGTTCGTGGCAGATCGGAATGACTTCGGGAACGTTCATGCCCCGAATCTAGGGCCCACCTGCGACAACGAGCCCGGGCGGGGGAGCGGGCGCCGGTGTTGCGCCCGGCGGTGCGGGTGCGGTAGTCGGACGGGCCGCCACGCGCAGCGCCCGACCGACGGCCCGTTTCCGGCACGCTGCCGCCGCCGTTCCGGCCGTGTCCGAGGAGAGGGACGTCACGGGGCCGGGCGAGGGGCTCCGCCGCGGTCCTGGAACGAGAGCACCATGCCTTCCTCGGCTGCGATCACCTCGCCCGGGAACCGGCTCCGGGCGTCGGCGATCGAGCGCGTGCGGTCGCTGCCGGGCCAGAAGTGCGTGAGGAGCAGGCGCTCGGCCCCGGAGCGGGCCGCCCACGTCCCGGCCTCCACGGCACTCATCAGGCGGTGGTCGCCGCCGTCGGCGGACGGGCCCTGGAGCGTGGCTCCGGCGATGAACAGATCCGCTCCCGCGGCCAGCCGGGCCAGAGCGGGGTCCGCTCCCGCGTCGCCGCTGTAGGCCAGGGTCAGACCCGGCGCGGTCAACCGCACTCCCGCGTGCGGAACGTGATGCGGCAGCAGTGCGGCATCGAGCCGGAACGGTCCCACCCGGTGGCTGGAGGGAAGCGTGTGCACGTCGAAGACGTCGAGCAGGTCCTCGGTCGGTTCCATCGCCTGGACCCGTGCGACCACCCCGGGGGTGCAGTACAGCGGCAGGCGGGCGCCCCGCTCCTGCGCGAAGTAGCGCGCGCGGCACAGCGGACTGAGGTCGGCGCAGTGGTCGGGGTGCTCATGAGTGATCACCACCGCGTCGACGTTCCCGTCGGCACAGTGCTCCAGCAAGCGCGGGAACGTCGCGTAGCCGAGGTCCAGCACCAGCCGGAACCCGTCGTACTCCAGCAGGAACCCGCTGGCGCTCCGCCCGGCCTCGGGCCAGGCGCCGCACGTCCCCAGTACCGTCAGTCTGCGCACCGGCCGATGCTCTCACGGGTGGTTCCACCGGCCGAACCCGAGCGGTCCCGGCCCCGGCCCGGGCGGCCCGCCGCCGCGCCCGGCCCGCACGGTGATCCGCGGGAGGGCCCTGGCAGACTGCGGACATGAACGGACCGTCGCCCGATGACGGGCTCGCCGCGAACCGTGCCCTCCGGGATGCCCGGGCGAAGGCGCACGGGACGACCCCCGACGACGTGTTCTACGACGTCGATGCCTTCCTGGCCGGGCGGCAGCCGGCAGCCGCTACCGATACGTGACGGATTCGCCCGCCCGGCCCCCGCCCCTAGCGTCGGAGGCGTCGGACGGAACGCCCGCCGGCCACCACCCCCCCGAGGAGCAGCACATGTCCGCCTACGCGCTGGCCCAGGTTCACTCGGTCGAGTTCGGCCCCGACATCGTCGAGTACCTGGAGCGCATCGACGCCACCCTCGACCCCTTCGGCGGCCGCTTCGTCGTCCACGGCGGCAAGCCGCAGACCGTGGAGGGCAGTTGGGCGGAGGCCGACCTCATCCTCATCGAGTTCCCGGACCACGAGCGGGCCCGCGCCTGGTGGGACTCGCCCGCCTACCGGGAGATCCTGCCGCTGCGCACCCGGCACATGGTCGCCGACATCGTCCTGGTCGAGGGGGTGCCGGCCGGCTACCGCGGCGCGGACGCGCTCAAGCACTGACTCCAGCCCCCACACCAGCGCCGACCGGCTACGCCCCCACGCGCTCGCGCCACCAGGCGACCGTCGCCCGCAGCTGCTCGTCCAGCGGCGTGGCCCGCACCGCGAACGCGCCCTCGTACGCGGAGCAGTCCACCACGAACGGCCGGTCGAACTGGTAGCGCACCTCCCGCAGTTCGCGCAGCAGCGGGGAGAACACCCCCGCCACGGCGAGGACGGCCGCAGGCAGACGGCGCACCGCGACCGGCCCGCTGCCGGCCTCGGCGGCCAGCCGGTCGACCATCGCGCGCACCGACAGGGGAGAAACGGTCGGCACGTGCCAGGCCCGGCCCCAGGCCCGCTCCTCGCCGGCGATCTCGGCCATCGCCTGGGCCACGTCCGGCAGGTAGGTCCAGCTGTGCGCGGTGTCCGGGTCGCCGAGCGTCGCGACCGGGCGGCCCTTCAGCAGATGGGGCACCGCCCGCGCGGCCAGGTGGCCGCCGTCGGTGACACCGGGGCCGAAGAAGTCCGAGGCCCGCACCTCCACCGCCCGGATCCGCCCGGCCTCGTGCAGCGCCCGCGCCTGCTCCCAGGCCGCCGCCCGCACCCGGCCCTTGGGGCCGGTCGCGGCGAGCGGCAGGTCCTCGGTCATCGCCCCCGCCACCGGCCCGTAGCCGTACAGGTTGCCGAGCATGACCAGCACCGCGCCGCTCTCCTCGGCCGCCGCGCACAGCGAGGCGGTCAGCGCAGGCCAGAGCCGGGCCCACTGCGGCAGCGGCGGCGCGGCGCAGCCGTGGATGGCGGCCGCGCCGCGGGCGGCCTGCGCCAGCCGCACCGGGTCGCTCGCGTCCAGGGCGAGGTGCTCGACGCCGGGGACGGCCGGCCCGGCGGGGCGTCCGGCGCGGGTGACGACCCGGACCTCGTGGCCCTGCTCGGCCAGCAGGCGGGCGGTGGCGGCCCCGGCGGGCCCGTGTCCGACGACCAGGTGGAAGCTCATCCGCCACACCCTAGCGGCGGCCTCCGACAGGCATGAGGCGCGGCGGAGCCTGGTGCAACCCGTTGTCGGCGGGGGAGGTCAGGGGGCCGGCAAATAACTGGTACGGCAATCGTAAAAGTGGATCTATGCTGTCGGTCATTCATGATCCCTTCACACGAAGCAGGTTTGCTCTCGATGAAGCTGCCCCGGGTGTCCGCCGTCGTCGCGGCCGCCGTCCTGGCCCCCGCCGTCCTCTTCCCCGCCACGGCCTCGGCCGCCGACGCCCCGAAGCCGACCGGCGTCTCCGGTCCCGACACCGGGTCGGACTCCGTCAAGGACGTCGCGCCCGAGGACGGCGACGGGCAGGAGCAGCGTGACCGCGCCGAGGTCGAGCGCATCCTCGCGGGCTCGCCGAGCTGGTCCAAGGTGCGCGAGAACGCGGCGAAGGCCCTCAAGGGCGGCGCCGCCGAGCTGCGGCACTTCCTGACGGTCGAGCTGGACGAGAGCCGCCAGACCGACAACCGGGTGAGGGTCGCCCAGATCGAGGACCGCGGCGGCCCGGCCGTGAAGAAGGCCGCAGACCAGGCGCTGCGAGGCACCTACCAGGACGTCCTCGACTTCCTGGCGACCGGCCAGTACACGGCCCGTGCCGAGGACGAGGACCGCGCCAAGGTCGAGGCCATCCTCGCCGATCCGCAGAGCGGCCGCGGGGTGCGCGAGGCGGCCGAGAAGGCGCTCAAGGGCGGTGCCGCCGAGCTGCGGCACTTCCTGGAGGTCGAGCTCGACGAGCAGCGGAAGAGCGACAACCGGGTCAAGACCGCCCAGATCTACAGCGCCGGCGGCCCGGCCGTGCAGAAGGCCGCCAGGGCCGCCCTCAACGGCACCTACCAGGACGTCCTCGACTTCCTGGCGACCGGCCAGTACACGGCCCGTGCCGAGGACGAGGACCGCGCCAAGGTCGAGGCCATCCTCGCCG